>JBFRWL010000139.1:0-33456 GCA_051439565.1 Prochloraceae cyanobacterium | reverse complement strand
CGGAGTGAGACATTTGCTTGATTTGGTTGAGCAGACCTTCGGCAAATTGTAACCTAGCTGCACCCGGAGCCGCCGGAGTAATCGAGCGACCAATTTCGGTGTAAGCGAACCAAAGTAAGCCGAGCTGGTCGTCAACACTGAGACGTTTAAACAGTGCAATCGTAGCTGGTACGGCATCAGCTAGTTGCGGGTTAGAGAAATACTTGAGAGCGGAATCGGTCGTATAAGTCATAGCTCTGTCGCACTACTAGCGATAGTTGATGTTGCCATTGAGAAGAAAGCTTGATTATTTGCTCTCCTCAGTTCCCATTCTGCAACATTTTTTAACAAAAATACATCAAAGTTACAAATTGCTGACAGAAGTAATCTTTATCATTTCCGACTAGCTAAATTGGCAAAATGCTTATCTTGTTGAAAGAATAAGCTAAATTGCCCCCAGGTTTCTGGCTTCCTTTCTCAGACTTTTAAGCTAGAATTCCCTCACCAATAACATCTCTCCAAATATTTCTTCTCGCTTGTGTCACTTTAGGTACTCGCTCGATAGCAAATCTGTAAGAGAATGTTTATAACACAAATATTAAAAAGTATTTTGATTTTAATGTACATATATTACGCCTTGGGATTTCTGATTTCACTATTAATGATTGGCATCGCGCTTTATCTAATCACTGCTCGCAGTTATGAATCGTCTGATACGGTAGCCAATTCCTATGACGAATGGACTCAAGACGGTATTTTAGAATTTTACTGGGGCGAACATATCCACTTAGGTCATTATGGTTCACCACCGCAGCGTAAGGATTTTTTGACAGCTAAATCTGACTTTGTACACGAAATGGTCAAATGGGGTGGCTTAGATAAGTTACCTCCCAAGACTACTGTTCTAGATGTAGGCTGTGGGATTGGTGGCAGCAGCCGTATCTTAGCCAAAGATTACGGATTTGAGGTTAAAGGCATTACGATTAGCCCGAAACAAGTCCAACGCGCTCAAGAATTGACACCTGAAAAAGTTAGTGCCAAATTTCAAGTAGATGATGCCCTGGCACTGTCTTTCCCAGATAATAGTTTCGATGTAGTTTGGTCGATTGAGGCTGGACCTCATATGGGAGATAAAGCCAAGTACGCCCAAGAAATGATGCGAGTATTAAAGCCTGGTGGAATCTTAGTCGTCGCTGACTGGAATCAGCGAGACGATCGCCAAATTCCTCTCAATTTCTGGGAAAAACCCCTAATGCGTCAACTTCTAGACCAGTGGTCACATCCAGCTTTTTCTAGTATCGAAGTCTTTTCCGAACTGATAGGAGAGACTGGATTAGTGGCAGGAGAAGTAGTAACAGCAGATTGGACGCAAGAAACCCTCCCTTCTTGGCTTGATTCGATTTGGCAAGGAATAGTTCGACCTCAAGGAATAATTAAGTTTGGCTTCTCAGGATTTATTAAATCATTGAGAGAAGTACCCACTATGTTGTTAATGCGATTAGGGTTTGGTGCTGGACTTTGCAGATTTGGAATGTTCCGCGCCGTTAAATTTGATCCTGTGGCACAGTCTAGGGAAACTTCTCAAGCTCAAGTAGTTAAAGCTTAAGCCACTAATAGCAATTGCTTAAATCTTTTTGTTTCAACTAACTCCGCAACTTTGTCGAGATGTTGGTAGAGCCGATAGAGAAAGCGCCCAGGTTTTTGAAGGTGTCGAAAAAGGATAAGTGGACTGCGATGAAAGCTAAGAAATCTAAGTAAAACATAGACGAGGTAAATATTAGTTAATGTGGTTCTCTAAGAGCGAAATAACAGCCGGATTTTTAGCCTTATTTTTGAGCCTCTGGCTTTCATGGATAGGAATAGGACTGACAAAGGAAACCCCCTGTAAATACATTCCTGAAAGATACATTGGACTAGAACCAGGAGTTTTAGAAGAAGAGCTGAGTAACAATGGTTTAATAGGAAGAATACACGGAGCCGTTCCCGAAGCCGGACTTTTTTTGATGACAGTTCGCGACCCAAAGAATTTTTTTCAGGCTATAAATTATTCACTTGTCCCTGAAAATGCTAAAGTTTTGGAAACCCTTAATTCCTTGAATCGACACGATCGAATTTGTCTTAAAGGAGAATTTCTTACTAATCCCAGTCCCCAAAAGCATATTCATGTAAAGAAGATATCTGTCTTTGAATCATGGCCTCAACCCAAAAATCTATCTGACTACGAAAGAGAAGTTAAGCTACCTTTGGCTTTAAAAGGAAAAAATGAATTCATCGGAAAAGTTCACGCTATTGACGCACAAGGAACGATTCTAGTCCTAGAGTACGGAGAAGCTATTCTTCCAGATTTTGTGAAACAAGCAGCCTATACAAAAGAACTTTATCGAGGTGATATTGTCAAAGTTCACTTCCGTCGCCAGGAAAAACCCGGGCTACCTCTTCACTTAAACTTAGATCCTGAAGTAGACCCCCCACTGGAAGTATTAGAACGCATTGCTTCGCTTCACGGGAAAAAAACGGTTATGGAAGGTCGGTTAGTAAAATTCCCACAAAGTCCTCAGCTTAAGTTTGATGTATTTGCAATTGAAAAAGAAACATGGGGCACCAAACGTAATTTTACCTTAGTTAATTTCCAAGATAGTGAGAAATTTCGCCAAATAAGAGAAAAGCTGGCTAAAATTTGGCAGAAACATTCTCAGACTATTGTTAAGGGACGCAATATGCTTATTAATCCTCAATTAAACCTAAAAGTTCAAGGAACTGTCAATGTAGTTTCTCCTCAACAAGCTAATCCACAGATACTCCTTGAATCTAGTGAGAGTATAGAGTTAATCGATAAAACTTAAATCATGCATACTACAATAGACATCTCCGAAAAAGAAAATCAAAACCTTGTGCAATCAGGGTCAATATTTAATTTCCGGAGAGGTCTAATAACAACTTGATAGGAAAACCGTTCAAGTAGACTTACAAGCAAAGCTTTAACTGCATAATGGTGGTCTTAATTTATGCCTACGTTTACTAGTTAGGAGCGATCTGCTCCCGAGTCATGATCATAGTCTTGAAAAAATCACGAATATTAGCTCGATTGAGGAGTACAATTCCTTTTGGACCAAACCAACGATTGATGATATCCACATAGGGAGACTCGTTAAACACGTATCCCTGCATTAGCTTGATAGTGGTGTAGTCCACCAGATGCTTGAAACTGGAATCATTTTGCGGCACCATACAGGCAACGCCATGCTTAAAATATGATTGCTCCGGCACTATCTGATAAGCATCGGGATTTCTCCTGGTTTGTCTCATTCCTTCGAGAATAATAGCATCGTAGGCAAATCCATCAATGATTCCTCGATCGAGTGCGGAAAAACCCTCCTCAAGATTTCTGAGTGGTACTATCTTTGCCCGAGACTCGATCGCTTCAATTGCCCGTGGAAGAGAAAAAGTCTTAACTAAACCAATCCGCTTGTTCTGTAAAGATTCCGATGACCCCAAAGGACTTCCTTTCTTGACAAGCAACTTGATACCGGAAACGCTATAGCTAATGGAAAAGTCAACAAACTTATCTCGCTGCCAGGTAAAAATTGTATCGCAGGAAATATCAGCTTCTCTGCTGATAATTTTTTGAATTCTGTCCTCAAAACTATTATCAGTAAGAAAGTCTAGTTCGACTTTTCTCCCCAACTCTTGTTCGAGTTGTTCTCGAATCAGTTCTAATAGATCTATGGAATAACCGACTAACTCCCCTTTATCGTTCACATAGGTATAGGGAACCAAATTAGTGCTCGTATTAACTGTGAGAACTCCGGTTTTTGCCACTCTTTCCATTACCGTTTCCGCCCAGCTCGGAGCGGGTAGCATGAGAGGAGCTATGAGACTAAGCAGAGCAATCGATAATTTTTTATACATTTTCTCTAAATTGAGACTGGGTCAATAACGACAGCAAAACAATTGTTACTATTCTCAGCAAGAGAGGAAACAGAATTTTAGAAAAATTAACCAAAATTTTTCAGGATGACTATTTTTTGCTACAGTTCTGAAGAGACTTTCCTCAAAGGAGAACGAGCTTTGTCAATCACGACAAGAATTAGTTTTATGGGCTTTTTGCTGGCTGTGTCTGTTCTCAAAGCCTCTACAGCCAATGCTACCATCTCGGAGTCAACCTCAGCTTGGACTTCTCCAAACATTGAGAATCGTCTCTCTAGAATTACAAAAGCGGTGAAACAGCGAGAAACTCAGCACTCAGAAGCTGATGAGAGACAAGTAGACCCTCGAATTGTTGCAGGGTTTCTCAATCGTCGTGGCGGCGGAGGGTTTGTTAATCGTCGTGGCTGGGTAAATGGAGGCGGATTTCTTAATCGTCGCTGGGGAGACGGGGGGCGTTTCTACAACCGCTGGTAGTCCCTGCAAAATACTGGAGGTAGGAAAATAAAGGGTTAGCGATCGCATTTGATTTGTGAACTGACTGGCGAACAAAGGTGTTAGGGAAAAATGAATCAACTAATCTCAGCTATGGCAACGGGGACAACCAACCACGATGCCGGAGATCGATCTATCGAGCTTGTAAATTTTGGTCCTATAGGTCTGGTGGTACTCCAGCCAACTTCCTTTTGCAATCTCAACTGTGATTATTGCTATTTGCCCGATCGCCACTTAAAAAAACAACTATCTCTCGACTTGATTGAACCGATCTTTAAAACTATCTTTACCAGTCGCTTCTTAGGAGAATTTGTTGACGTTTGCTGGCATGCAGGGGAACCACTTGCTGTACCAATTTCCTTTTACGATCAGGCTTTCGAGCGTATTGAAGTGGCTAGTCGCAAGTATAATATTCAACAGCGCCCAGTTTATCACTCTATTCAAACCAATGGTACCCTGATTACTCCCGCCTGGTGTGAGTGTTTTAAGAGGAATAATATTCACGTTGGTCTTAGTATTGATGGTCCTTCCTTTATCCACGATCGTCATCGCCAAACTCGGAGGGGATTAGGCAGTCATGCCAGCGTGATGCGGGGGATTGATTGCCTCCACAAAAACAATATTTCCTTTAATGTCATTGCCGTCATTACCCAAGATTCCCTGGATTACCCAGATGAGATGTTTCAGTTTTTCTGGGACAATGGTATTACCGATGTTGCTTTTAACCTCGAAGAAACTGAAGGAGTACATCAATCATCTTCTTTGCAGCGTCAGGGCACTGAAACCCGTTATCGTGCTTTTATGAAGCGGTTTTGGGAATTGACGACTCAAACCAAAGGCGAGTTGGTAGTGCGGGAGTTCGAGTCTATTTGCAGTCTCATTTATAACGATCAAAGACTCTCGGCTACCGATATGAATACTCCCTTTGCGATCGTCAGCATTGATCACCAGGGTAATTTTGCTACCTTCGACCCTGAACTACTGTCCGTGAAAACTAAACCCTACGGCGATTTTATCCTCGGTAACGTCCTAGATGATACTTTTGAGTCAGCCTGCTACAGTGAGAAGTTCCAAAAGGTTTACGGAGATATGACCGCAGGAGTTAATCTTTGCCGTCAAACCTGTGACTATTTTGGCGTTTGTGGCGGCGGTGCTGGAAGTAACAAATACTGGGAAAATGGCACTTTTTCTTCCACCGAAACCCAGGCTTGCCAATATCGAATTCAGATAGTAACGGATATTGTTCTCGAAGAGTTAGAACAGTCTTTTGGGTTATAGTTTCCTGAGCAACAAAAGGTAATAAACAATAGAATTCTTGCAAAAGTGGGCATGGTTCAAACTAGGGTTACAACAAAAAATGGCATTGGCGATTCAAACATTTGAGAGTAATCAATTAAGATTATGGCTATCTTCAATTACTTATGTTTTGATGCAAGCTTTTCGTCAAGTCGCTTCGCTCCAATTCAAAATTTGTCTCTTTAAAATGTTTGAATTTTGCATTTTTAATTCTAAATTCTAAATTCCTCCTGAACGGATGTTTTTGAGCTTAACCGAGCAGTATTTGCTCTGATGTCAGATGGTTTTTGCTGGCATCTTTCTTCTAGCATACTTGTTTTTTGAGGATTATTTAAAGATATTATAAAAATCAGATTAAGTTCAGTAAAAACCCTGGCGGCTATTCCGTTAATTCGTATAAATTAGTTGCAGAGATAAACAAAGCAATCTTTAGGAAGAGAAAAATGACTAACTAAATCAAACAATTAGCCTGAATCCAGCTAAATTAAAGTAAATAATAATTGAGTTGCTTAATGAGCTATTCTCCTCTTAACAATCTCCCGATTCTTGGTCGGGAGATTCATTTCACTAAATCCTTGTCTTGAAAAAAATAACTAAAAACCAGAGTTAATAATGATAAGAGCTGGAAAAAAAACAAATATTATTATTGGTGAAGCTCTTCTGGAAGCTCGTGCCACTCACGGATTAATTAGCTTAAATTTACTATTTTTTTTCCTTCAGATAATGAGCGGAGGGAGCGAAAATATAAACACTTTATATCTCCTAGGTGCTTTAGACCCCCAAGAAGTGTGGTCGGGACAGTGGTGGCGATTATTGAATGCAAATTTTCTTCACTTTGATTGGCTACACCTATTTACTAATATGCTCGGTCTTTATTTTCTTGGTAGATTTGTTGAACTGAATCTGGGCATTGGTAGATATCTTCTTGCCTACTTTATCAGTGGCATAGGTTCAATGTTAGCTTTCTCGCTCATCGCACTGAAGATGGGAGCTGAAAATCAAATTTTGGTTGGGGCATCTGCTGCAATTATGGGTTTAATTGGGGTGATTTCTGCTATTTTCATGAGGCAGTGGCTGACAAAAAAATCTCGTCTTGCTGCTAAGCGTTTTCAGGTTTCACTATTTATAGTTGCGATGCAATTTGCTTGCGATCTGGCTATGCCAAAACTTCTAGGTATTATGCCTCAGGTGAGTATGTTAAGTCATTCTTTAGGACTGATAATTGGGTTTTTAACAGGAAGTTTTTTATTAATTAAATGGCAATTTTCAGGATAAATATATTAAATTTTGCTATTCTGCGACATGTAGTTGTGCTTTATATATAATAATTTTTTCATCTCGAGTCAGCTATCGGCTAAATAACTTAAAAACTTAGCTTATATTTCACAAATAGTATAAGTAAATTTTTATTAATCAACAATAATTAAGGGAATTTACTGACCCCGATATAGTCATTTTGCCGAACTGTTTTTTCCAGAATAAAAAGATAATCAAAACATACAAAAACCTACAAATTGAGCTGAGAAAAGTAGCCAATCTAACAAAATGAACAAAATCAAAGACAACATCATCAACACAAGCAAGATTCGATACAACCGGGACAACATTCACAGTAACGTCCGTACAATTATGCAAGCTCTACGCCATCAACAAAATTTATAGGATTACTAGAAATGGTTCAACCAACTAATAATAATCAGAAAAATCATTTGGCTCCGGTCACCAGAAAAACCTTCCACAGATCCTTGAAGAACGCTCATCAAGAGATAAAGAAGAAAAACGGGCGGCGGCACAACTAGTTCCTGCCTTTGCTGTAGCGATGAAATATCATCTGCGAAGCGAACCAGTCAATTCTGAATTAATGCCATTAATGTCACAGTGGCAGTATCAGAGGTTGCAAGAAGTACAACACGCTCCTCTAGAAATTGCTTTCTGGCTCGCTGATTACTTGCAGCAACAGTATAACCAGAAAAAAATCAATGTTTTTCAGCTTAATACTTTGCAGGCAGACATAGATGATATGGTAGATATCCTGGGTGGCTGCGAACGTATTTTGAAAACGCCAGTACCC
The DNA here is from genome assembly GCA_051439565.1 of Prochloraceae cyanobacterium. Classification (GTDB taxonomy): domain Bacteria; phylum Cyanobacteriota; class Cyanobacteriia; order Cyanobacteriales; family JBFRWL01; genus JBFRWL01. The sequence continues at coordinate 25,691 of JBFRWL010000139.1, read as the reverse complement.
ATCATTTACACGATCGTTCTTAATATACTCTTAATAGTTTACTTCTTACTGCTGCCCTTTGAATTAATTCAAAGTATAGGCTGGTGGACTTGTCCAGCCATGGCTTTCATTAGTTTAGTTATACTCAGTATCAATGAAATTGGCGCTGAGATTGAAGAGCCTTTCGGACGCGATCTCAACGACCTGCCCCTAGATTTTATCTCCAATACAATTGTACGCAATATCGAGCATTTACTAACACTAGATCCTACTTCCCCTCGTCTTCCTCGCGATTGGTCTAATAGGAAGGCCGCCTGATATTCTCCCAAGGCTAAATTTTTGCCAGTAATCTGATAGCTGTCGAACTGACGATTAAGTTTTCTTTAAAGGCTAATCGCTCACTCGGCAGATTATTATATTTTTTAATATATGTCAAACTATTGTAAATATAATTTACTTTCTGTTATATTTATTTACATAAAGTAGAAATAAGGAAAAATAAATGACAGTACGCGGCTACACAACTGAAGATGGAGGACGACTCAACAACTTTGCAGTTGAACCTAAAGTTTATGTAGATCAGACCTCAAGGACTGGCTTTACCGAGTATGCGGAAAAGCTTAATGGCCGTCTAGCGATGATTGGTTTTGTATCACTCTTGACATTGGAAGCTATTACTGGACACGGCATAGTTGGGTGGCTAACTAGTCTGTAACGAATGCGATCGAAACCTGTTGGTTTTCGATTGAGACTGACATTCCAGACACGGAGACACGAGGACACGGCGAATTCACTGCGTCACCGCGTCCTAAACTCTTCGCAAAGTCAATCACCACCCACTACTTGATGAGCATATCCCTCTATAACCTTTGATTGCACTTGAGAAAATATTCAGTGATAACTAGGTGGGTATAAGTGGCGCTATAATTAGTAGGCTTATCCACGACATGTTTCGTGTCGAAGTAAAGTTCTTAGCGAATTTTTTTCCAAATTGTCAATAGGAAAGTGGTACAGCCTGCCCTGCTTTCCTCTCCTAATAAATTGGGGGTCTCCAGCAGGAAGATAAGATGAATCTATTATTGGAAGTAACAACTAATTCTAATTATTCCACCTATGTTCAGTGGTCTTTTATAGCCATTCTTGCAGGGGGTTTTTTAATCGCTATAATTATTGGCTCTATTGCTTGGTATAATTCTAAACGCCCTGCGGGTTGGGAAGATGCTGATGTTCCTGACTGGGTGCCAAAAGTCAACTTAGAAAAGAACAAGGCTGACTCTTCGGAAAACTAGGGTCTATCTGCAAACTAAGCTGTCCAGCATTTAATTGACTAGTAGGGACTGACGGAGAGAGGGGGAGACAGTTGGTTTCCTAACTGAATGATATGCAATTTAGATACACATCAGCTTACTTGATGAAGATAGGTGTTGGATGTTGGCTGTTACTTCCGATCTCTGACCTATGATCCCCCTTGCCTGTGTAACATCTGAAAAAGAAAATGGGATAATACATTATCTCAAACCAGGTCTATTTGATTCTCACCAGCCAGAGAATTCATTCTCTGTCTAATAACCAAAGTCTGTTTAAACGGACTTTAAATCTCAGCAAAGAAATTTATTTCTTGGTTCATTGTGTTGATAATGAAATAGCCCTGGGCAGAAGGGAGGATAATGATAATAATAAAGTCTACATATCCTTACGCCAATTAGGTTTAATTCCTCTCTTGGATCGCAGATGAATTTACTTCAATTAAAAGGGGTTTAAATCTTCTTTTAAATTGGCCTTCTACCCTCTGCCATCTGCCTCCTGCCTTCGTTTAATTCCAAAGTCTGTGCCACCAAGGAACTGGTTTATTTTCTACAAAATTAATCTTGCTGCGAATATCATTAAGATCCCAGCCAGTTAACTTGGCTAATGTCTGTGCTTCTCGTTCTTGTCGCTGTCGCACAGACTGTTGATATTCTTGTGCTGCACCGCAATTTATTTCTCCTCTATAGGGATGACGAATTACGTAACGACCCTGGAAAAATTGACGATTTGATGTTTCTTGAAAGTATAAATCCTCAGGAAAAGTACTGCGAGTATAACGCACGTGGAGACGGGTAATAAATACATTTTGGCGAGATCTAGAATTAAGCCAAAATACGCCAGCTTGCCGCAATTCATCTCGGTTTAAAGGTTGAGCAGAACAAGGATCGCAGCTTCCCATATTCCAAGCATATTCGATAAAGGCTACCTTTTTGTTTTCCCGTTCGTAGGCAGTTTGAAACATGGCTTTATAAAAGTCATTAAATTTTTGTTCGACAAACTCAGGAATATCTACATTTGAAGGTACTTTGACTGTACGATAATTGGTCAACTCACTCTGACCTCGGGGTGAAAGTAAATAAACAATCAAATCTTGTGCGTTTTTAGCATTAATCATACCCAAACGAATTGGTAACATAAATTTTGGCGATTCATAGGCCATCATAAGAGGACGAAGAGAGCTAAAACCTTTGCTGTCATATTCTTTGAGATTAACTTTAGCTACGAAAAATTTCATATTTTGCCGGATATAAGGCCGTAATAAACGACTCGCACCCTGGGGAATTTTATAACCATTTTGTCTGAGCCAAATTTCTAGTCCGTTAGATTCTTTAGCACTAAGAATGAGAATGTCATATTCACCGACAGTAAACTGTTGTTCTACAGTTACACCTAAAGTTTCATCTCTTTTTAATTCTCTGTTCTCATCGCTAGTTGCTGCTTCTTGTTGCAATACCGATGGTTTTTTAGAACGATAAACTTGACAAGGATTAGAATCAAAATATTCGACCAATCTAGGAGCACTAAAATTATCTAACCTTTGGATAATTTTAGGATTACCAATGCGAACTTGCTCTTCTTGCAAAACAACAGGGACGGGTACAACTAAGGCAAAATCTTCCACATCACCTTGATAGTCATTTGCCATAGTTAAAACTGTGCGATCGCCATCCTTAGCAATAATTACCTGAGAAGCTTGATTGTAAAGATTAGCATCAGCTTTTGCTACATAAAAACCGCAAAATGCCCAAACTGGTTCGGCGAAACAAATTAAACTAACTACAGCTGAGATAATAGCTAGTAAAAATCGTAATCTTTTCATGGTTAAATCCTCTAAATTTTAAGTTAATTACTGGGTTACGCTTGGAAGCAAACTGAATTTTATACCTGTGCGATCGCAGCGATTGTCGTGTAAATGAGACTGCCAATTAAACCGAGGTGCATTCCAAATCGAATCTAAGAAAATAGTCAAAGGAGAAACAAAGAATAAAGTCCAGAAAATTGCCTGAGTAACAAAGAAATAATTTCCGAGAATAAAACTCAGCAAAGCAATACTAATTGCCCAAATTAAACGACTAATACGTGCATCAGGAATAGACCGAGGATCGGTCAACATAAACAGAGCAAACAGCAATAAAGTACCACTCATTAATTGATGTTGCCAGACATTCCAACTCCAACCCAACCAAAGATTACGTATCGCTTCTAATCCAGAATAAGCTAACAAAAAAGCAGCCGATGTATCCCAACGACCGACTTTTCTTAATATGGTGCCTCCAGTGCCAAGAAATAGCAGTAAATACCACCAATCTGTTCCCCATTGTCCGGGAGAAATCCAAGCATCATTAGTAATAATTAAAACTGCAATAATACCAAAGTTGGCTGGGTTAAAAAAATGCTTGTTTCGAAAGCGAAATAGGAACTTACTAGCTATGGCTAAACAAGCAGCGATCGCCATAGTAGTGTAGTCGTTAGCACGAAGAAGCAAGCACAGTCCTAAAGCTGTAATTATCGCACTACGCAACTGACCGATCGCCGCTAGGCTCACTTGGTGATATAATTTTGCAGATGTCTGCTTAACTGGTAAATCACATTTGTTTTTACTCTTGACAAAATTAATAAAAAATGATAAACAAAACTGAGTCAAGAGACAACTAGCGATCGTTACCAGGATTAAATCTGGTTGCAGCGTCCAATCCCTAGTACTAATACCAACAAACAGGAACAGGGAAAGAAAAAGAATTTGATAATCGCGAGCATCTTGAAAAAGCATAAGATAAGCAATAGTTTAAGTTTTGCTCCAGTATGTCTTCTTTAATGCTCGAATGGTGGTTGTGTTACATTTTTTGTAACCAGAGAGACGGACTAAGTCACCTCTGTATAGATAAGAAAGTCAATTTTTGAATTTTTCGAGTTCGAGCCAAATTTTTTGACTCCACTCACTTGCTTCAACCGTATAAGTAGGTCGGTCAAATTAATTAGAAAATGATTGAGAGAAGAGTTAGGGGGCAGGGGAGACAAGGGAGACAATAACAATCAGCAATCAACAAACAGCTAACTGCTCATTTCGGTTTTATATTTATTTTTGCTTACCTACTTATTAAGGAAAAAATATGTTAAAAAACATATTTATACTGTTATTAATTCTTATAGCTGGTTGCAGGACCAAAAGTGTTTCTATTGAGAAGCTAAATATACAGCAGTCTGCTACTGTTACCAGTAAAAACTCGATCGACACCAACACCCTAAACCCTCAACCAATTCGCATTAGTCTAGAAGATTTACCCCAACCCTACGCTACTAACAGTGCTTCTAAACCACCGCGCGTAGTAAGTATTCCAGAGAATCCCATACTTAAAGTTCCTGTTGGTTTTCAAGTTAACGTTTTTGCCGAAGGTTTAGATCGTCCCCGCTGGTTAACTCTAACTCCCAGTGGCGATCTTTTAGTTACCGAAACCCGTAAAAACCGAATTCGCCTCTTGCGCGACAGTAACGGAGATGGTGTTGCTGAGGTGCGTAAAACTTTTGCCAACTCAGAAAATGGACTAGATATCCCCTTCGGTATGGCCTTTGCTGATGGTTATTTCTTCCTCGGCAATCACAATGCTGTTAGGAGATATCCTTACACTCCAGGACAAGAAAAAATTACTGGTCGGGGTGAAAAAATCACCGATCTTCCTGGCGGCGGATATCGACAGCACTGGACGCGCAATGTCATAGTCTCACCAGACGGAAAAAAACTTTATGTTTCGATCGGTTCCCGTTCTAATGTTGATGTTGAACCCCTCCCTCGCGCTTCCGTGCAGATAATCAATTTAGACGGTTCCGATCGCCAAACCTTTGCTTATGGTTTGCGCAACCCAGTAGGTTTAGATTTTCATCCTTTTACCAAAGAACTTTATACCACTGTCAACGAACGAGATAGACTAGGGGATGACTTGGTGCCTGATTACCTCACGCGCATTGTTCCAGGAGAATTTTACGGATGGCCCTACACTTATCTAGCACCACATTTACTCGATCCCCGTCAAGTGCGTAATGCCAAAAGCACTAATCCCCAACTAGCAGCGCAAACTAAAACCCCTGATGTTCTCTTCCAGTCTCACTCAGCGGCTTTAGGACTGCAATTTTATGACGGAAATACTTTTCCGCAAAGATATCATAACGGAGCTTTTGTAGCTTTTCGGGGTTCTTGGAATCGCGATCGAGGTACTGGCTACAAAATTGTTTTTGTCCCCTTCAACAGCCAGGGAAGACCCCAAGGGTACTATGAAGATTTTCTCACTGGCTTTTTACTTAATCCGTCTGTACCAACTACTTGGGGTCGTCCTGTAGGTTTACTGATACTACCAGACGGCAGTTTGCTATTTTCTGAAGAAGCCAATGGGAGAATCTATCGAGTTCAGTACAGCAAAAATCTGGGGTCTGGAGAGAAAACTACTCGGTGAAAGCAGGTATTAGGTGTTAGCTGCTGGTTATTTGTTGTTTGTTTCTCCCCACACTCCCCTCACCCCTGTACAGACCAACCCGGTCACATTTCTACTTGTTCTTGACTTTGCTGAACTGATTCAATGAGCGATCGCACCTCATCTGTCCCCTCGGAAGCCTCAAATGAGAGGGGAAACTTATTTGTTACCAACATCCGTAACCCCAAAGGAACGATTCCCAGTAACCCGCGCAGATCACGAAAATAATTCCCTACCACCATCACACCAAACTTGCGCTCGTCAATCCAACCGCCTTGTTTGACTAAATCTACTAATACTTTGCGGTGACGGATTGAACGACTAGCTTGAGCGTCTTTACGTTGTAAAATTTGCTGTTTAATTTTGCCGATTTGGTCCATGGGAGCGACATCCATCGGACAAACTGCATTACACATATAACAGCGGGTACAACCCCATACTCCTTGAGTTTCTTGGTTATATTTCTCCAGTCGTGCTTCTGTATTATCATCGCGAGAATCTGCTACCATCCGTTGTGCTTTAGCCAAGGCATGGGGTCCAACAAAATCTGAGTTGACCTCGCGAGCATTGCATTCGGAATAACAGGCACCGCATAATATACAATTACCCATTTGATCTAGGCGCGATCGCTCTTCGGGAGTTTGAAGAAATTCTCGCTCGGGAATTTTTCTCGCACTAGTACTGACGTAGGGTTCGATCGCCTCCAGACGTCCCCAGAAACCTTTCATATCTACTACTAAGTCTTTAATTACTGGCATATTGCCCATCGGTGCTAAGACGATTTCTGGTATTTTTGAGCTAGTTATTTTTGGCTGTCGTAATAGCTCGCTACCTACATTTTCCTTACAAGCTAAAGCCGAGCGACCATTAATCCTCATCCCACAGCTTCCGCAAATTGTATTGCGACAATTTTTGCGAAAAGCTAAACTTCCATCCAATTCCCACTTGATTCGATTGAGACATTCTAGAATTGTGTTTTCTGGTTCCACATCCAGGGGATAAGTTTCAACTCTAGGAGTTGTGTCGTGCTTCTGTCGAATTACTTTGAAGAGAACTTGCATATTAAAAAACTCTTAATTCTTCCAATACTGACCGAGTTCTTATTATGGTTGAGAAATGAGCTAATTTTTCTCCTAGTTTGTCAGTCCTCACCAATTGAGGAATTTTTTCTTCAATGATTCTAGTCTAAGACATCTACTGTCCCAATAGCTTTAATCTAATTTCCACACCTGCTCCTCAATAAAATATCCTTAAGATTCGGGTTGGTTTTACCCAATATGAAACTTGCTGTGATCGACTATGGTAGCTCGAGCAGCACTTATTAATCTTTCTTTATTTTTGATAATTGCTAGTCCATCAATCTAGTTGGGCTTTTACTCTAGTAACATAGATTAATCTATTGTGACCATTGTATGATCGAATTTATAATTTTTGAAAAAAAACTTGCCCAGGGATAAATATTTAACGTTATCTTTTTTATAAGGTAAAATATTGACAGAAAATAGATTGACAGGTAGAAAAAAATAAAGGAACCTTTTCAAAGTTATGAGTGAAAACGCGAGTACTGCCTTAACAGGAAAAGCTCTACTTCAAAAAGTAAAAGAGCTATCCCACTTACCTCGACGAGAAACAGCCAAACGCTGTGGATATTACACAGTAACCAAAAATAACCAAACCAGGGTTAATTTAACAGATTTTTACGACGCAGTTCTTGCTGCTAAAGGAGTTCCTCTTAATCCAGAAGGAACAAAAGACGGTCGCGGTCGAGAGCCAACCTATCGCGTTAGCGTCCATCAAAACGGTCAAATTGTGATTGGTTCAACTTATACAAAGGCAATGAACTTAAAGCCCGGAGATGAGTTTGAAATCAAATTAGGCTACAAACACATTCACTTAAAACAGATAGATCTGATGGACTCAGATAGTTTAGTAGAAGAGCCAGAAGCTGTTACAGCATAATCGTTGTTGATTGATTGACTATAAAACTACCTCCAGTAGGTAGTTTGAGTACAAGCTGCAAGATTAAGACGCTCTTCTTCGCCTATGACGATCTTCAATCTCGAGGTAAATCAATGGCTAAACTATCTCAAAAGCAGTAATTCTTTGGTAGGAACGATCATTTTTTTGCTTGTTTGGTTGGTTGTTTGGTTACCTATAGCAATTCCGGTGGCTAAGTTAATTAAATGGCATCCAGCCAAACCATTAAAGACAGAGCAAAAACTACCATTACTTGCTTCTCTGTACCTAATTGCTCCCCTAGTTGTATGGGGAGCTGCTCGCGTTGAGGAAGTATCTTTTTCAGATTATGGTTTAGATTGGCAGCCTACTATTTTTATCTCTTTAGCAAGAGGATTAGGTCTAGGAATTAGCAGTTTAGCAGTCGTATTTGGGACCGAGTACCTATTAGGGTGGATTAACTGGCACCCAGAAAATAGACAGCGTTTGCGCTCAGTTTGTCTGCCGATTCTCGGATTGGGACTGTGGATAGGAATCACAGAAGAATTGATTTTTCGGGGTTTTTTAATTAACCAGTTAGAGGAAGATTATTTTATCTGGATAGCTGCAGCAATTTCTAGCCTGATTTTTGCCCTTTCCCATTTGATTTGGGAACCGAAAAAAACTATACCCCAATTGCCTGGACTTTGGCTGATGGGGATAGTATTGCTAGGAGCTAGATTGGCAGATGGTGGTAGCTTAGCTTTAGCGATTGGATTACATTCCGGTTGGATTTGGGGTTTATCCTGTCTGGAGGAGGCACAGTTGATTTCTTACACCGGTAAAGGTTCAGTGTGGATGACTGGTGCAGCAAAACAGCCCTTAGCAGGCATATCGGGAATTATCTGTTTACTGGGAACAGGAGCTGTTTTATGGTGGTTATATCCTTGAAGAAAGCAGGAGGCACCAAAAGCAACTGCATCTGAGTTAGGCTCGAGGGCAGACGGTTTAGTTATCGGTGAAAAATAAACCTTAGAAGCTACGTTTGGCTACCTCACCAAAACTAAACGGAGAGACTTAAAGATTAAACACCATCGTTATCCTTACAGACAACACGATTTAGTTCTGTTTAATCAGAAGGTTTATGTAGTAGTTGCAATGCAAAATAAGGGAACCAGAGTAAAGCTGGTTTCAGATGATATGAAGATCAAAAACCTGACAGCAGGAATCAACAAGGTAATAAAAGTTAGACGAAGAGGTGGTATATGCACGCTAGTTGCTTAAGAGCAAAAGATATTATCTTGCCTTTCATGCCCTCTTCAATTCTTTGAATGAAGAGGAGGATTCCCGGCGAGTAATGCTAAAATTCATTAATCTAATACTTAAAACCTTCTCACCATCAAAATGTCCTAGCTTAAGTTGATAGCCTGTAAGACAGCAATCCTAAACAATTCGTGAAATCTAACTGTATTGCGTGTCATCATATCTATATCTCCCCAAAAAGAGCAAATGTTATCCAAGCTTTTGAGACAAGTTGCATTCGCGAGCATACTTGCCACCTTAGCAAGCTGTAGCTCCCAATCGAAAACAAACTCTATCTCGCAATCTTCAACTAATCCCAAAGTCACCCAAGCGATCGTCATAGCCGATACTAACACCAATCCCCAGAGGATAGTTAAACAATACCAGCCCTTAGCTGATTATCTAGCTGCCAATTTGAGCCAGTTTAATATCGGCAGGGGTAGAGTAAAAGTAGCTTCTGATTGGGAAACAATAGCTGAATGGCTCAAGTCTGGTGAAGTTGATGTCTACTTTGACAGCGTTTATGCTGTTATGAGAGTAGTTGATGTTTCTGGTGCTAAACCTATTTTGCGTCGCTGGAAGAAGGGTAGTGGCGACTACTACACAGTATTTTTCGCTATGAGCGATCGAGGCATAAATTCTTTATCCAACCTGAAAGGAAAAATAATTGCCCTAGACAATCCCAGTTCTACCTCGGGCTATTTCTTACCCGTAACCTATCTAATTGAGTCTGGACTGAATCCGGTAGAAAAGACCTCAGTAAGTGCGCCAGTATCAGCAGAGCAAGTAGGATACATCTTCACTAATGATGATGACAATACTATTGAATGGACGATCGGGGGCAAGGTAGCTGCTGCTGCTACTGACAATGGCAATTTCGAGAAGATTCCTGAGAAAATTCGCCAGTCGATGCTCATTTTGGAAAAAACCGAGACATTACCTCGAGGTCTGGCGGTGGTGAGAGCTGATATGGAGCCTGAGATGGTGGAAGCTATTAAGACCTTGCTGCTGAAGATGGATCGAACGCCTGAAGGACAGGCTATTCTAGAGCAGTTTCAAAAAACTACTAAGTTTGATGAATTTCCCGTTGAAGGGTTATTGAGCAGAATGCGAGAGTTGTACGCCAAGATTAAGCAACATGAATTGGAGCGGTAGATTCCGCACAGGGAAAGGGTCGCTGACCACGAAATTGACGCTAATGATGACCACTTTAGTGATCGTAGCGGTGGGCAGTATTACGGGTCTATCTCTTCGCCGGGAGCAACAAAACTTTCATAAAGAACTCGAACAACAAGCTAAAACCTTGTTAAATACTCTAAGCATAACTACAGTTAATGCTCTCTACTTTGGAGACATGGAATTTATCGAAGATCTGGTGACTCAGCTTAGAGAGGATAAGGTATTGGTCTTCGGTCGAATTTATCAAAAAGATGGGCGAATTCTCACTGATGCCAATGTCCCGCGCATAGAAATATATAGCCTCAATCCCGATCCTTTGGGAGTAGAGATTCTGCAAAGTAACGAAATACTTTTTCAGTGGCATCAAGATTGCTTAATAGCTGGCAAGGCAGTAATTTTGGGGAATGAGCCGCTAGGAGCAATCAGTGTGGGGCTATCTACAGCGCCTCTAGAGGAAAAAATTGTTGCGGTACGCAATCAAGGTATTTATCTCGCACTGGCAGCAGCACTTGTCGGCACTTTATTAGCAATCTTGTTCAGTCGCTCGATCTCAGATCCCTTACAGAAAATGCTCGACGCTACACAGCGCCTCGCTGCTGGCGATCTGAACCAAGAAATCTCCATTTCTAGCAACGACGAACTGGCAGTGTTGGCTAATGCCTTTAACATTATGACTGCCAGACTTCGAGAAATGGTAGAGAGTTTGGAGCAACGAGCCGAAGCTCTGCGTCAAAGCGAAGCGATCGCCCTAGAAAAAGCCTTACAAGTAGAACAAACTCTAGAGGCGCTGCAACAAGCTAAAGAAGCTGCGGAAGTAGCTAATCGCGCCAAAAGCCAATTCCTAGCCAACATGAGCCACGAGCTGCGAACGCCACTAAACGCTATCATTGGCTTCACCCAACTGCTAATTATCGAACCATCCCTCACCGAGGAGCAGATCGAACAACTCGAAATTATTAATCAAAGTGGTCTACATTTATTGGAATTAATTAATGACGTGCTGGAAATGTCCAGAATTGAGTCAGGTCGAATCCAGCTTAATGAAAGTAGCTTCGACTTATATACAATGCTCGAAAATCTCAAACAGATGTTACGACTGCGAGCAGAATCTAAAGGTTTACAGCTACTCTTTGAAATAGCGTCAGATGTTCCCCACTATATAACAACTGACGAAAAGAAATTACGTCAAGTTTTAATTAACCTCTTAGGTAACGGAATTAAATTCACTGTAGAAGGAGGCGTTACCTTGCGGGTGGGAATGGCTCCCACAAAAGAAGAAATCAATGACCCTAAATCCCCAAACTCCAATAATACCCGTTTGCTGCTAGAAGTAGAAGATACTGGCGCTGGAATTGCGACTCAAGAAATGGAAACTTTGTTTGAGCCTTTTGTGCAAACGAAAACAGGAAGGAAATCGCAGGAAGGAACAGGCTTGGGTTTAGCTATTAGCTGCAAATTTATAGAACTGATGGGAGGAAATATCAGTGTCAGCAGTAATTTAGGTCAGGGAACTATTTTTACCTTTGATATCCAGATTGGTATAGCCCAAGGTGATGGAGATACAGACAAGCAGCAAAAGCGAAAAGTAATTGGGCTAGTAGGGGATCTACCTAAGTATCGCATCTTGGTAGTGGAAGATAAAAAGGAAAATCGCCAGTTAATAGTGAATATGCTGAGTGTAATCGGTTTCGAGGTCATCCAAGCTACCAATGGTCGAGAAGGGATTGCTCTGTGGAAAAATTGGTCGCCGCATCTGATTTTAATGGACATGCATATGCCGGTGATGAATGGTTATGAAGCAACCAAACAGATCAAAGCAGATCTCAACAGTCAAGCTACGGTGATTATTGCTCTAACTGCCAGCGCTTTTCAACAGGAGCGAAGCAAAATCTTAGCCGCTGGCTGCGATGATTTTATTAGCAAACCTTTTCGTGAAGGAGTACTCTTAGAGAAAATAGCCAACAATTTGGGAGTGCGTTATGTCTACGAAGACCAAACAATCAGCTCACCTCCATCAGACATTCCTAAAGTAGCGCTGACACCATCTGCTCTAGCAGCAATGCCGACTGAGTGGCTTAACCAACTTTACCACTATGCTTCTGCAGCCAATGCTAAGGAGATTTTGACTTTGCTAGAGCAAATTCCTGAGTCCCATGCCTCTCTCACTCAGGCGATCGCTTGTTTAGTCGATGACTTTTGTTTTGATGAAATCATGGATTTAGCTCAACAAGCTACTGAATTTTCTCAGTAATATTAATTAATTATTTATTCCTAATATTTAAGTTGTGAAACTCTAAACTCTAAACAAAATTATTCTTGATCATTCGTTATTTAGAAAAGGAAACAGGGGACAGATTCTCCAGAATTGATCTGTGGTAGTATTTTGTGAAATTGGCATAACTATTTGTAGAAAATAAAAAAGAAATTGTATGAATTGCCACTTACAGAATTTTTGTTACTTATCGAACTGACGTTAACAAAGGACTAAGCATTGAGGATTATTTATCCTCAAGACAGCCATATTTCACAGAACATCTAAGTTATTTAGGGTTTAAGCTAATTAAAATTTCAAATCAAATAAACCTGGTTGATCCTGCCAATTGTAGGTTACTTTATAAACAGTAATTATAAGAATAATTTTAAACCTCATTTTTAATGTTGCTAAGACTACTATTTTGGCAGGTTGCCAAAGACTATTATGAATAAGTGTCAAGGAAATATATTAATAGTTGACGATACACCGGCTAACCTGCGCCTTTTATCAGGAATGTTGACAGAGCAAGGGTACGAAGTTAGAGCGGTTAAAAAGGGTCGGATGGCTATCAAGGCAGTGCGGACTTTACCGCCAGATCTAATTTTGCTCGATATTATGATGCCAGATATGGACGGATATCAGGTTTGTCAACAACTAAAAGCAGATGCTGCTACCTGTGAGATTCCAGTGATTTTCCTCAGTGCTCTCGATGAAGTGATAGATAAGGTAAAAGCTTTTGAAGTTGGTGGAGTCGATTACATTAGTAAACCATTTCACTTACAAGAAGTTTTAGTCCGCGTCAAGAATCAAATCAGTCTTTCCTCGGCAAAGGCAAAAATTAAACAGTTGAATCAAGAACTCGAACAACGGGTTAGAAACCGTACCATTCAATTGGAAACGGCTAATCAACAACTGAAACAGGAAATCGCTCAGCGCGAAAAATACCAGAAGGAATTAGTGCATAGAGCGTTCCACGATAACCTTACTGGTATGCCAAATCGAGCTTTTTTCTTGGAGCGACTGAACCAAGCACTCAAGTATGCCAAAATTCAGCAAGATTATTTGTTTGGGGTATTGTTTTTAGACTGCGATCGCTTCAAGGTAATCAACGATTCCCTCGGTCATTTGATGGGAGATCAACTTATGATCGCAGTTGCTCGCCGTTTAAAATCTTGTCTGCGTCCCAATGATACCATTGCTCGCCTAGGCGGAGACGAGTTTGCTATTCTCATAGATGAACTCGAAGATATCAGCAGCGCTACTACCATTGCCCAGCGAATCCACAAAGCACTAAACGAACCTTTTTGGCTGGAGGAACATAAGATATTTATCAACGCTAGTGTGGGTATTGTTCTCGGTACGAAAGATTATCAACAACCAGAGACAATCCTCAGAGATGCTGACACAGCAATGTATTGTGCTAAAGAACTGGGCAAAGGCCGCTATCAAGTATTTGAAACCCAAATGCGCGTTCGCGCTCAGAAAATCTTACAGTTAGAAACTGATTTGCGACGAGCTATTGCTCGCCAAGAGTTCTTCGTTCACTACCAACCAATTGTGTCTCTAATTACTGGGAAAATCACCGGATTTGAGGCTCTGGTACGCTGGCATCATCCAGAAAAAGGAATGGTATCTCCAGGGGAATTTATCCCCTTAGCAGAAGAAACCGGATTAATTATTCCTATTGGAATGTTAGTATTGCGCGAAGCTTGCTGTCAGCTTCATTATTGGCAAAATCAATATCTCAATAAAAATTTGACTATCAGTGTCAACCTTTCTGTGAAACAGTTTTACCAACCGGATCTGATCGACCAGATCGACAAAATTCTCGCAGAAACTCAACTCGAGGGTAGTAGTTTAAAGCTAGAAATTACCGAAAGCGTGATTATGGATAATGCTGAATCAGTGACTACGATTCTAGAGCAATTAAAATCTCGGCAGATTCAGTTAAGCATAGATGATTTTGGCACCGGATATTCCTCCTTGAGTTATCTGCACCGTTTTCCGGTAGATACTTTAAAAATCGATCGCTCTTTTATTAATAGAGTCGATCGCAATGACGAGAATCTAAAAATTATTAAGGCGATCGTCACCTTATCCCACAATCTAGGTATGGATGTCGTCGCTGAAGGTGTAGAAACTAACAACCAGGCCGATCAACTCAAAGCCATAGGATGCGAGTCTGCTCAAGGATACTTTTTTTTCAAACCCTTAGATAATAAGTCAGCAGAGAGTGTTTTAGAAGGCTCTGGGTAAAGCTTTTTATCAAAATACGGCGTAAAATCCCTTCCTCAAACGAGCGATTCGTTCAGACGGGCAATGTTTAGGGTGCAAAAATTACCTTTTTTAACTCTCAATATGTTAACCTCCTTTCCGTGAGTGTCATGCGTAGTATTGCTGAAGCATAGAAAGTGGAAACAAAAGTAGTTGGACCAAAACTAGCGAAGCATTAATAACTTTTTGCAAACTAGGGTTAATTTTGATAAAAAAAGACCAAAAAATGTAATTTTCTTCAAACTCCAGTAGCTAAGATAATATTAGCAGAGTCCTCCTGCCTGCTGCGTCCGATGGGATAGTAACTAAGCTGTCAAGTATTTAATTTACCAGCTCTCGTCTGACGGGAGGAAAGGGTAAACGAGGAGAGGATTTGATGGTTGCTTCCCTAACTAAACGATATGCAATTTAGATGCACATCAGCTTATAGCATTCCTCTGTCAGTGTTGAAAAACTAGCTTCAATTGTCCTTTGTCATTCCTCAATTGTGTCAACCTGGGACTAAGGATTAAGAACGAATGACACATAATACAGTCAGATTTTACTAATCATTGAGGATTGCTAGAGTAGCCTCAGCAGTAGGGCAGCCTTTGCGATAAGGAGGGTATGTGATGAAGATTACCTTAAGCGTTATTAAGGCAGATATTGGTTCGGTCGGCGGTCATATTTGCCCGTCCCAGCGCTTGCTGGAAAGAGTGAAGTCTTACATAGCAGAACACGGTGTCGGGTTGCTAATCGACAGTTATATCAGCCATACGGGTGATGATATTGCCATATTGATGACCCATACTCGTGGAATCGGAAACCGGGAGATTCACAAATTAGCCTGGGATGCGTTTATTGCTGGAACCGAGATAGCTAACATACAAGGTTTGTATGGTGCTGGTCAGGATCTGCTCAAAGATGCCTTTTCTGGCAACGTGCGCGGCATGGGACCCGCTGTAGCGGAGATGGAGTTTGAAGAGCGACCTAATGAGCCTTTCCTATTTTTCGCTGCCGATAAGACTGATCCAGGAGCATACAATTTACCGCTCTATCTTGCTTTTGCCGATCCCATGAATACGCCAGGATTGATACTGGCACCGTCGATGGCAAAAGGCTTCAAGTTCGTAATTATGGACGTGAATTACACTGAAGGCGATCGCCTAATCGAACTAAACGCACCGGAAGAACTCTACGATATTGCCGCACTGTTACGAGACCCAGAACGCTACGTGATTGAATCGATCTGGTCGCGTTCCACTGGAGATCAAGCAGTTATCGTTTCTACCTCGCGGCTGCACAATATCGCTGGCAAGTATACGGGTAAGGACGATCCGGTTATGCTAGTGCGAGTGCAAAAAAACTTCCCTGCTACTGGTGAAATCTTAGCACCCTATGCTATGGGTCCTTACGTCGCTGGTTGCATGCGCGGTTCGCACCAGATGCCACTTATGCCAGTGTCTTTGAATTCTAGCATCAGCTATTTTGACGGTCCGCCAGTAGTGAGCGGTACTGCTTTGTGCGTACACGAAGGCAAGCTGACAGAGGCAGTCGATACCTTCGCTCATCCTTTCTGGGATACCGTTCGGGATAAAGTAGCTAATAAAGCTCTAGAGATGCGCCGTCAAGGTTTCTTTGGTCCCGCTATGTTACCCATGACCGAGCTAGAGTATACCGGCATTAAGGAAAAACTCGAAGTCCTAGATAAACGCTTCGCGATCCGAGATAAATCTGAGGCGGCTAAGAAAGAGGTTGGAGTCGCAACCGTATAGTTATTTCATTTAAGATTGCTACACTTCGGTTAAGAAAAGCCACAGGCAAGAGGCAATAGATTCGGATAATTGATGTGTAGCAGTATTTTTTGCAATTGCTATAAACTTAAGTGTCGGTGAATGTAGAATCCAATTTACTTTTAGCCGTGTTAATATCTACCTTTCTTGCTCTTGGTTTCCTTGAGTGGAAATCTCGCAGTAAACCCATCAAAGCTGGGATTACAGTTGGTGTCAGGATAGTAGATAAAGCCAAACCTCCAGCCAAAGTAATGCCAAGACCTTGATACAGTTCAGCACCTTGACCTGGTATTAGAGCTAGAGGTAAAATTCCTAAGACGCTGGTACCAGCGGACATAAAAATGGGACGGAGGCGATCGCGCACCGCACTATACAGAGAATCGTCATAGCTCTTTCCTTCCTGTTGTAACTGCAAAGCTCGGTCTACCAGCAGAATCGCATTATTAACCACCACCCCAGTCAAAATTACGAATCCCAAGCTAGTAATCATATCCAGCGGTACCACTACGCCAGGAATTGAATTAGCAATCACCAAACTCAACAGCGCCCCACTTATACCCATCGGTACAGTTGCCATAATCAGAAATGGGTAGCTAAAAGAACGGTATAAAGCAACCAATAGCAGGTAGGTAATAACTAAGGAGAGTACAAAAGTCGTTCCTAACTGGAACAAGGTCTCAGATAACACGTCCGCAGAGCCAGCTAATTCTAGCCGGAAACCAGCAGGTAAAGTCGATTCTAGCGGTTCGAGAATTTGTTGCCTAGTTTGCTCCAATAATGCCCCTAAAGCAGCCTCCCGCGCTACCCTAACAGTTAAAGTGACGGAACGCTCTAGATCCACGTGGTTAATTGTATCTGGTCCGGTAGTTTCCACCACCTCTGCCACGTCTGTTAATTGGACCCGCTTGCCATTGCCGCCGTAGATAACAAGTTGCCTTAGGTCTTCCGGTGTCTGTACAAAAGTATTTTGTAGCTTAACCGTAACATCTAATTCTCGGCTACGATCGATAAATTTGGAACCTCTCAAACCTCCCAGCGCAGCTTCTACTATCTGCCCGATCTCTGCTTCCGATAGACCTACCTCTGCTAGACGTTCCCGCTTGGGGATAATTTGGATTTCTGGGGCACCAGTGACGAAATTAGAACGAACGTTCTGCACGCCTTCGAGAAGACTTAATTTTTCCCTGAGTTGTCGCTGCAGTTGGTTTAATCGATCGAGGTCGTTGCCAATAAGTTGAACCTCAAACTCTTTGCCAGGATTGCGGAAAATCGGGATGCGTATGGGGACTAAAAAGCGATATCCTGGATAATCTTTGCTAACCCCACGCATTTTATTGACTAGATTGTCTAGCTTACTACCTGTAGCTTCATCTGGGTCAAGAAAAGCGGCGATCGCCTTAAATGCTCCTCTGTGAACATACAAAGTTCGTTTTACTTCTGGTTGTTCTCTAATAAAGCTTCTTGGTCCGGCTGAAAGCCTAATTGCTTCTGGAATGCTGGTACCCGGAAAAGGCTCAGCTAACCAAAGAATTAGATTGCGGTTTCCTTCTGGTAAATAATCAACAGGGGGGAGGAGTTGAAAACTAACCACGAGCAGTCCTAGGGGAATGGCAAGCACCATCAAACGACGACCCAGTTTTCCTCTACCTAGAGACCAACTGACTGTAGCTAGCAAGAATTGCTCTAATTTAGTTTGGAAAAGTTGAAAAAGTGCTGAAGTCTTAGCCACAGATTGCTCCAACCAATTGCCACCTCGGTACTCTCCTCGCCAAAGTGCCTGCTGCGCTTCTGCCTGGTTGAGAAACAGTCCGCACAGCATCGGCACCAGAGTGATAGCAGCAAATAAAGAAAAAATTACTGCTGCTGAGAGGGCAATGCCAATATCAAAAAATAGCTGTCCTGGCTCTCCTGTGACTAAGACAATGGGAGCAAATACGGCTACCGTGGTTAGGGTAGAGGCCAACATCGCGCCTCCAACTTCAACTGTGCCGTCAATGGCAGCTTGTAGAGTGGTTTTTCCCCGTTGCATGTGGGTAAAGACGTTTTCTAGTACCACGATCGCGTTGTCTACCACCATGCCTACGGCAAAAGCTAACCCTGCCAGACTAATAACGTTAAGGCTGCGATCAAGCAACAAGAAGACAATAAATACAGTAACTATAGTAGTGGGAATAGTAATGGCAATGACCGCTACTGTGCGCAGAGAACCGAGAAATAAGAGTAAAATGGTAGCTGCCAGAATCGCACCAATAATTAAGTTAGTTTGTACGAAGGATATGGAGCGGTTAATATAATCATTCTCGTCATAGGTAATATCAAAGGCAACACCTTCACCTTGGCGATCGAAACGGGCTTCTAATTCTACTAAGGCTTCTCGTATCCCTTGAGAAATTTCTGGAACATTACTACCAACCTGTCGAATAATACCCATGGCAACTGCTGGCTCGTCGTTACGCAAGAGAGCGCGGTCTTGAATCTTGCGACCTATGCGCGCTTGGGCTACATCCCCTAAGAAAACAGTTCCCGAGCGATCGCGGCGCAGAACCAACCCTTCTAGTTGCTTAACATCGGTGGCGCGACTGACGGTGCGTACTCGGTATTCTCGCCGTCCTAGAACTAAGGGACCGCCGCGAATATCCCGATTGTTATTGCGCAGGGTATTGAGTACGTCTGTGATGGTAAGATTGCGATCAGCCAGAGCTTTGGGGTCAACAACTACCTCTACTTCCCTTTCTCTACCACCAGAAACTATAAATTGAGCTACCCCTTGAACTTGTCGGAAACGAGGAACGATTATATCGTCAACTAAATCGCGATAGTGATAGTCATCAGCAATATAACCTGGTTTCGGAACGAGAGCTACCCAGATCATCGGACGACTGCTATCGCTAACAATTTCTACGTCGGACTCCCCTGCTTCTGGAGGTAAGGCTTCTACTTGACCTAATTTATTAATGACATCTACTAGACGCTGATTAATGTCCGTATCCCAGTTGAATTCTAGGGTAATACTGCTTCTGCCAGAACTACTGCTACTTTTAATCTCTTTTACCCCTTTGACTTCTTCAAGTTTCTCTTCAATGGGACGACTAATTAAGTCTTCCACTTCAGCGGGAGAAGCACCCAGATAAGAGGTAGTAATGGTGATTTCTGGTCGCTCGCCTCCTGGTCGCAGTTCTAGCGGCAATTGGAAGAGAGATAAAATACCAAATAATGCCAAGATACAAAACAATACAAAGGTGCCATGTCGCCAGCGAACGGCAGTCTCGATTATATTCATGATGATACGTATTTGAGAAACCGCGATGTTTCCACTCGCGGAGGAACAATCGTCGAACGGCTTTAGCCGTGAGTGAAATCTGGTTAACTACAAATAGTTAACCACTCGCAGAAATTTTTGGATTGAGGGTGAGACTCCCGGTAATTGGACGCTCTAGTTAAAAGGTAGGCCGGGGAAATCCCAATCTCGGTGCCATGCACTCTAGACCTAGCCTTTACCAGCAAAGCTTTCAGATTGAGCGAAACAAAACAGTTAAACATAGCTAACGATATCTAAATTTAAAAGTATGCTCAGACCCAGAAAGGGGAGAGAGAGTAGCGGGTTTTTGGTTAACCCTTTAAGCATTCTTATGTCTTAAGAATCTCCTAGGGAAGCGTTGCTTTAGTAAGGAGAGTGTCAAATCATTTGACTAGATTATTGCTACAAATAAGTAGGTCGATCAAATTAATTAAAAAATAGTTGAGAGAGGGAACAGCTAACTCTAATAAAATACCTAACTCTTCCCAACTGAATCTAGATTCAGTGGCTTTTTATCAGGGGGGGTAAGTCCCCTTTTGATAATTTCCTTCTGCCCTCTGCCTCCTGCCCTTTTCAACCTAATTGTCTTGTTCAAAATAGCGCTGCTTCGCTTTCACTGACGCGCCGTCACTCAAAGCATCGCCGCCTTGCACTACTACTTGTTGACCGATTTGCAACTGCTCGGAAGCAATGGCTACTTCACTGCCTATATCTGCAACTAGTTTGACCTCTATCTGTTGAGCCTGACCGTTAGTGACGGTGAAAACTAACCACTTATTCCCTCGCCGGACTAAAGCATCTCTAGAAATGATAAAGCTGTCATAAGCAAGAGGTATTTGTAGTTCCCCTCGAACTGCCATTCCCGAGATTAACTCTTCAGGTGGGTTATCTATACTTATGCGCACTAACTGTCGGCGAGAACCCTCCTCAGTACTGGGAATTACTCCGGTTATGGTGGCGCTATCTCGCCAGTTGGGTAGATTCCGAGAGGAAAGTATTACTGTTTTCCCCGGTCTTATTTGACCGCTTAGTTTTTCTGGTAATTCTAAGAAGATATCTAGTTGCCTGCTGTCAACTAAGGTCAGTACTGGATCGGCAACTTCGAGGTAGTCTCCCCGAGTGGCTAAGCGAGACTGGACTACGCCATCTGATAAGGCTTGGATGCGGGTACGATCGAATTCTAGTTTGGCTTGTTTGACTGCTGCTTGAGCTGCTTCTACTACAGCTTTCTGAGCAGCTATATCTTCTGGGAGCGATCCGGCGATCGCCTCGGCAAGAGCAGCAGCAGCTTCTAAACGTTCTCCTTTAGCTGTATCGACAGTTGCTCTTGCTTCTACCAGGCTTCGCTGTGATAAAGCTCCTTCCGTTACCAAACTGGAAATTCGTTCTAGGTTGTCGAGGGCTTCTTTTTCTCTAGCTTTGGCGGCACTCAGAGCAGCGCGACGCTGTTGGATGATTTCTTTGCGGGTACCAAGTTCTAGGCGAGTTAGCTTGCTACGTTCGGTTGCCAGTCGTGCCTTGGCTTGAGAGAGAGCTAATTGCTGGTCGGTATTTTCGAGAATGGCAATGGTCATACCTTTGGTAACGCGATCGCCTTCTCTGATTAAGACTTGCTCAACTAAACCTGTTGTCTGAGCGCGAATGGTAGCAATTTTACTAGCCTCTACCTGTCCAATGAGAATAACTCGCCTGGTTCCATCGCCTTTATTCAAGGTTGCTGTCTCTACTGGACGAGGACGGGAAACCTCTGTAGCTACTTGTGAGGGGTTTTTAGGGGTTAGTAGATACCACAAAAGACAAGTACCTCCTGCGAGTAGGAGAGTAACTGATAAGGTCAGCCATAGTTTTTTCTGGCGCTGTGGTAGTGGGGAAACATCTTCAAATTTATAATTTGGTTTCGACTCAGATGTTTTCATTATTGATAGAAACTGAGAGTTCCATTGGCTGAAAATATATTTAAATTAGGGTAAAGCTGGAAGCATTTTCGGATTTTACCTTAATCTTTGCTCTTAAAGGTTAATTTCCTCTAACTTAAGCTTATCTTTGACTAGGGAGTACTGTGTAGCCCTCTAATATGCTTAAACTGAATTTGGGTTTGCTTTTGATTTAGACCGCTTAGTTTTTTCTACAACTAAATAGTATTTCTCCTATCCTATTTAATAACGTTAAGAAAAGTCAAGAGATTATGAGGTTAGAAGAATTTACCAACAATATGTCTTTCTTTTATGGTGAACTATACTGTCAGTTTAGCTATTATGCCACCAGGTAGGTGCTCAATAACCACAGCAGGCGATCGAGCATTATCTTCCTTCGTGAGATCGCCAACCGGAAATCTCACTACAGCAGTAGTCACTGAATACACTAATTATATCAAATTCGATCGCTAATTACTGCCATTCTCCTAACTTTTCAAACCAATTTTGTAAAATAGTAATTATTTGCTCGCTTCGTTTTTCAAAATTAGCAGCAATGCTAATCATAACAATTCCAGCAATTAAACCAATTACCCACTTTAAAAAAGAGTAGGTAAAAATTAAAACTACTAATTGATAAAAAATAGTCAGAATAAAGGTAACAGTACCGACAAAGAGAAAAGCTCTAATTCGCAAACCCAAGCCGGCAAAAATTGTCACCAAACTAATTATGCTAGGAATAATTCCACCTGTATCTTGATGAAAACTTAAAGCTACTAAGCAGATAATTCCCACAGCCAAAATACGTAGATAATGACGCTGTTGCTTTTGTGCGGGTTTAATTAAACTGGGATCGAATTGGGCAATGTAGAGTAAAGATAAGCCTAAAATAAGAGCATACCAGAGAATATCTGTCAAGCCTTGTTCAGAAAGAAACCGGACGATCGCGCCATCGACAAATCCCAAACTCAGATAACTCCAACGGATGTTCCTTTGTTTAATAGCTATGCGAGCGTAAAAAGCAGCAACTACCAGTAAACTAAGATAGGAAATATCTTCAGCATTAATTAGCGCAGTCAAAGCAGGAATTACTAAACTAGCACGTTGCCAAGGCGTTGGTTGCCATCCCCAACTTCTCCAAGGTATTTGATAGATAAAAAGGGCAACAAGAGAAACGAGAATTACTCTCCAAGGATCGAGTATGCTTAACTCCGTCCAAATTAGACGCGCGTATAAAGTTGTGGCAAATATTTCGACAATTCCCGCATACACCCACCAGTCAGAAGCAGTCCCTTTTGCCTCGGTATCTGCATCTCGTCCTTGTATTAAGGCATAAGCAGCTAAAATTAGACTGACGGCAATACTAATAGGGGTCAGTTGTGGAGTACTTTCTAGGGCAATTGCCGCAGTTATAACCTTGAGAATACTGCTGATCGCCCAGTGAATGTGGGCAGTAATTTTGATTTCTGCAATACTAAGGTTCAAGAAAGTATCTCGACCCCGCGATCGCCACCAGCTAACAAAGAAACTATAAGCAAGGGCGATCGCTGCTGCTACAACTGCTAAAATTGTCAAGCCATCAGCAGGACTTCCCCCCGATGACTGTAACATCTGATAGATAACAAGTTCGTAACAACCTAGAGAAATACCAACAAGAGAAAGATAAGTAATTATTTTCTCCCGTCTATAGCGACTACCGACAGCAATACAAGTAATAGCGGCACCAAGAGTAAGCCATCCCGTGTAAGCTGTAAAGTACTGCCACCTCCAGGCTATGCCAATTAAAGCATAGATTAAGGGTAATTGTTTCAGACTGCTTAATCTCGCTAAACTAGACCTTTTCGATCGCCACCAATTAGTTAGCAAGAGACTCAACAATGCCAAAACTATATTAGCAGTGGCTATTTCCAAATTAGAACCGCCAAACAACAGAATTCCTTCAGCAAGACAAGTTTCTATTGCCCAACCAACTCCATATACTGTTAAATTGTCAGGCTGTCGCCAATAACGATAAATAATTGTCCCCCCAATTAAGGTAGGCGCTGTTAGATATTGCCAGGCAGGAGAGATTGCGAGAAAATCAGTTTTCAAGTAGTGGAAAGTAAGGATCGTCAACTCCACTACACAGAGGAAGATTGCCCAGCCATCAGATGCTTCGGCATATAAAGCGGCAAAAGTACCAGGGTATTGCTGCAGCCAAGTTGCTAACAACCATAAAATTACGATCGCGATCGCGCCGACTAAAAACAAATCTGGTCCTGATATTTGCCCCCAAAGTAACCCAGCGACGAAACCAAGGGCAAAACCAAGATTAATTATCGCTAATACTGTTTCCCTGACGTAACGGGTATTGACTAACATCAACCCAGTAGCGAAACTCAAACCCACTAATCTCACCCCAGGTTGCCAAAAGGTTAAAAACTGTGCCGCTACCAAAGCAGCACAACTAAACCAGACCGCATTTATCCGCCTTCTTTCTTCTCTACGACTGGCAACTACTGTTAGCGTTAGAGGAGTTAGTAGCCACAATAAACCCCATTGCTGATTCTGATTAATAACAGGATCTAATAATAAGAAGTAACTTACAGATGCTAAAACAAAACCGAGGTGCCAGCCACTGCGATACCAAATTTGTTGGTAGTTAGAAGATGTTTCCAGGGTACTGATCGTCCATTCGGCTACCATCAACACTAGTAAAATAGTTGCCCAGATTTCCTGAGTTAGAGAAGGAAACCACCAATCAATAGTAGCGGCAATCGCTGCTAATCCGGTGCTGTGAGTGAAATAAACGAGAAAAATGCTTGTGGGAGTGCGGCGATCGCTGACATAGGCGAGAGTAATGGTAGAAAGGAACAGATTGAGCGATCGCGCTGTCGGATTGTACCAACTAATTAGTGTCAATATTGCGCCTAGTAACAGTGCCAGTTGTTCCCCAAAAATAGCCAGCTTGGGTTTTTCTCGGCGGTATAACCAATCTGTCAAACCAACTAAGAAAATAACGTAGGGAAATAGAGTAATACTAAATATAGAATCAGGAAAAGCCCCTGCGTCGGCAATTTGAATCCAAACACCGATCGCTGTTTGTCTTAATTGAACGGGGATCAACTCCACAACTAATAAAATTCCCTGCAAGCCAATGACAAAGATAGCGAATAAATCTCTACGCAACCAATAACGCCGCAACCGTTGACTGCAAAAATGTAAAGCTAGTCCACTCACAGCCGTTGCTTGCCAAGGAAACTTCTCCGTTACTGACACCAACCAACCCAGAAACAGTAAAATTCCGCCAATTATTTCTAAAGGAGAGGATGATGAGGAAGTCGGGAGTGTGGGGAGTGTGGGAGGACGAGAAGTTTCTGAAGATGAGGAGGATGGGGAAGCAACTATATCTTCCTTGTCTCCCTTGTCTCCCCCCTCTCTCCTTCCCTCCTGTGTCAACAACCAGCCACAAATGCCAACGGCTAACCCTAATTGTTGTATCGGTAGGTGGACGACAAAAATTGCCCGTACTAATAAGACAGCAAAGGCGAATACTACCAAAGCTTTACCTGTTTTTCGCTGCTTCTGGTTTCCGTATAGAGATTCTCTGGAATATCTCTTCTCTAGAAAACAGATAGCAATCGTAGTGGGGATCGCACCTATATATACAGCGACTAGAGGTAAATCTGAAAATCTCCAACCCCAGTGGAGATAACACAGTCCTAAGTAGTTAAAGATTACGAATAAACTTTGTCTTTGTATGTTGTGTATGAGATAGATAGCGCTTAAACTAACTGAGGCGATCGCCACTACTAGCCATTCCAGTGGATGCCGCCATAAATTAAAAGTATCGATCGCCCAAAAATTAAGCGGCATTAATAACAAGCTGATAGTTTGCAGCGTTTGAGCAGTTAATTGTAAATTTTCCTGTTTAAAAGCCCAAAAACCAATGCCCCAGAAAGTCAGCGTATAGGTCCATAAAATCCCGTATTGCCCTGCAGCAGGGAATCTTTGCCATTGGGTAGCAGCTAGTAC
>JBFRWL010000138.1:0-14770 GCA_051439565.1 Prochloraceae cyanobacterium | reverse complement strand
GTCCTAGAGATTTCTAGTCCTGGCATTTCGCAACAGCTAACAACAGATCGAGACTTTATTACTTTTAAAGGATTTGGGGTGACAGTGACCAGCGATACTCCTTACCAGGAGCGCCAGGAATGGCGAGGTAAGCTTCAAGGTAGGGACGAGAAGGCAATTTACCTCAATCAAAAAGGAAGGGCGATTACCATTCCTCGCCAGTTAGTTACCAAAGTCCAATTAGACGATCGAGGTTAAATCTGTTGCTAGTTAACTATTGTCAAAATAACAGATTAAATTAGGGAATTTTAGATATGTCCATAGTTAAGTTGACTGGTCTAAAGGTCATAATTGAAGAAATAAGTCAAAAACACAACTTGCCCAAGTCGGCGGTTCAGGAAGCATTGCGAGAAGCTCTACTTAAAGGATACGAGCGCTATCGTCGTTCCCAAACCCTAGAGCGCCAAGCTTTTAGCGACGATTACTTTAACAACTTTGAAGTCCAATTAGATCAAGAGGAAGAAGGATTTCGCATCCTCTCTACTAAAAAAATAGTAGAGCAAGTTACCAATAGCGACCATGACATCTCCCTTGAAGAAGTTCAAAAGGTAGCTGCTGAAGCACAGCTTGGGGACGAAGTAGTATTAGATGTTACTCCCGAACAAAAAGATTTCGGTCGCATGGCAGCAATTCAAACTAAACAAGTATTGCTGCAAAAACTACGAGATCAACAGCGCAAACAGATTCAAGAAGAATTTCAAGACCTAGAAGGAACCGTATTACAAGCTAAAGTACTGAGGTTTGAAAGGCAGTCTATAATCGTAGCTGTTAGTAGCAGTTTCGGTCAGCCAGAAGTAGAAGCAGAACTGCCCAAACGGGAACAGTTGCCCAACGACAATTACCGCGCTAATGCTGCCTTTAAAGTTTACTTGAAAAAAGTACGTGAAGGTCCTCATCGCGGTCCACAACTGATTGCTTCCAGAGCCGCTGCTGGTTTGGTAGTGTATTTATTTGCCAATGAAGTCCCAGAAATTGAGGAAGAAGTCGTTCGTATAATTGCCGTAGCTAGAGAAGCTAATCCTCCCTCTCGTCATGTAGGGCCGAGGACTAAAATAGCAGTAGATACTCTAGAGCGAGATGTAGATCCAGTTGGCGCTTGTATTGGGGCTAGAGGCTCGCGCATTCAAGCCGTTGTCAATGAACTGCGAGGCGAAAAAATAGACGTTATTCGCTGGTCGCCAGACCCATCTACCTATATTGCCAACGCCCTTAGTCCAGCTCGCGTAGATAAAGTAATACTGGTGGATACAGAAGAACGTCAATCTCTAGTTTTAGTGGCAGAAGATCAACTAAGTCTAGCAATTGGTAAAGAAGGCCAAAATGTTCGTCTGGCTGCCCGACTGACAGGTTGGAAAATAGATATTAAAGATATAGCTAAGTACGATCCTGAAGCAGAACAACAAGAAAGTTCTGCCTCACAAAAACTAGAAGCAGCCGAACAAAACGACCTCCCAGAAGCAGAAACTAGCACAACAGAAGTAAATATGGAAAAAGATTCGCTATCGTTAGAAGACAAAGGAGAATTAGAAGAGACAAAAACTCGCCTAAGCGAACTGGAAGATTGAGCCTTAGCCTCCTGAGCAAGACCTCAAATAACCAGGTTTGACGAAATGAAACCTAATTATCGACGCTGTATCAGTTGCCGTCAAGTAGCGCCTAAAACATCATTCTGGCGGATTGTCCGAGTCTATCCTTCTAGAGAGGTACAATTAGATTGGGGGATGGGGCGCTCTGCCTATCTCTGTCCCCAGGCTAATTGTCTGCGGGCAGCTCGTCAGAAAAATCGCTTAGGGCGATCGCTCAAAGCTCCCGTCCCCGAACATATCTATCAAAGTTTGTGGGAGCGTTTAGCCAACCTATCTACAACCAATTCAAATTAATTGCTTATTGTTAATTTAAGATTGGAAAAGCTTAAAGTAATTAAAGTTCTCTTATCTAGCAAAAAGGAAAATGAACAACTATTTAGGCAAGCCAATAGTCAGAAAACGATAACCACCATTACGAATTAAGGGGCATAGTGGATGAACGGAAAAGTAAGAATTTACGAATTATCAAAAGAATTGCATTTAGACAACAAGGACATCTTAGAAATCTGCACTCAGCTTGATATTGCAGTCAAAAGTCATAGCAGTACGATCGAGCGAGCTGAGGCTGATCGAATTCGCATAGCTGCCCAAAACTATACTCCCAGTTATGTCGGTGCCAAAGATCGTGGCGGGGTCTCTGCTGAAGGGGGATCTTCGTCGCGAGCGCCCAAACCCGAGCGCTCCAGAGGACAGCACAAACAACAAATCTTAGCCGTTCATCACAAGCGCCATCGCCCTAGTTCTGTTTCTAGCTCTCAAGCTACTGAAAAATCGCTCACTCCGACGCTAGCAAGTCCTCCTAAACTATTGGGAAAACCCCAGCAATCAGCAGTACCCAAACCAACCACATCCCCCCCAGAAATAGATGCTTCACTTAAGCCGCCTGCAGGGCAACAAAGTCACGCTGCAGCCGTCAAGGATGCCGACAAAGAACAGCTAAGCGAAGTAAAACCCCAACCAGCAACAACACAAATAATAGAGCCAGAAGAAGCGATCGCTGCTATGAGTGTTCCAGATTCTCAACTTCTATCACCTCCAGTAAGGCCGAAGTCCGATAAAGTCCAGGAGAAAGTAGTACAGCAGCCAACTTTCAAAAAACCCCAGAAAAAAGCTGCCCCATCAGTAACTCCTATCCTCATCAAAACCAAACAGGAAAAAAGTCAACGCGAGCGGGAAAAACCGACTTCAGAAGCAGGTATTAAAAAACCCGAGAGCAAATCTGTTAAAGCAAGTCCAAAACCGCAAAAACCCCAAAAACCGAAACCTCCTACCGAATTAAAACCAGATGAAGAAAAGGTTGATGTAAAAGAAGATCTATTAACTGGAACTGAAGACTTACCAGAAGAAGAATTGCTCTTAGAGAAGCCAAAAAGGGCACAGATAAAACTAAAGCGACCTACTACTCCTGCTCGTCCTGGTAAAAAACAGCAAGTATGGGAAGAGGAGGAAGAAGAGTCACAACAAGACCAAAGCAAGTCGAAAAAAGCCACTGGTAAGGGCAAGCGGCGACCTGTCATTATCGACGAGGATGAAGAGCTCGAAGAACTAGAAAAAATTGCCACAGCAGCAGCAACGGCAGTTAGTCTGTCGATCGCCCGTCCTCCCAAACCTAAATCTATTTCCGGGCAACCTGTTGCTAGCGCTCCCAAGAGTAAAAAACCAACCGCTAAGGTAGAAAGCGGTACTAGAGAAAAACGGCGCGAGCGCAAAGAAGTCACTAAGCCTGCAGAACAAATAGTTTTACCCGGTAGTTTGACTGTTAGAGAATTAGCAGAGCTGACCCGTATCCCAGAAACAGACATTATCAAGAAGCTATTCTTCAAAGGGGTTGCAGTTAATATTACTCAAACTCTGGACGAGGAAACTGCTCGCCTAGTTACTGAAGAATTGGGCATTAAAGTTGAGTCAGCTGAAGAAAAATCGGCAGCCGCTAAAGAGACTGAGATGCTCGATGCTGCTGACCTAGAACATCTTCAGCTTCGTCCTCCCGTAGTAACCATCATGGGTCACGTCGATCACGGCAAAACTACTTTGCTCGACTCAATTCGGAAAACCAAGGTGGCACAAGGAGAAGCTGGCGGGATCACTCAGCACATCGGTGCTTACCACGTGGACTTAGAGCATCAGGACCAAGAAAAACAAATTGTCTTTCTCGATACCCCCGGTCACGAAGCGTTTACTGCGATGCGAGCCAGGGGAACGCGAGTTACCGATATTGCCGTGCTGGTAGTTGCTGCTGACGATGGGGTTCAACCTCAAACTAAAGAGGCAATCAGTCACGCTAGAGCGGCAGAAGTACCACTTATAGTTGCGATCAACAAAGTAGACAAACCTGAAGCTGAACCAGATCGGCTCAAACAGGAGTTAACCGAACAGGGTTTAGTGCCTGAAGAATGGGGCGGCGAAACAATTATGGTGCCAGTTAGCGCCCTCAAGGGAGAAAACCTCGATACCCTGTTAGAGATGATTTTGTTGGTAGCAGAACTAGAAGAACTTTCTGCTAACCCAGACCGCTCAGCTAGAGGGACGGTGATTGAAGCTAATCTAGATCGAACTAGAGGTCCGGTAGCAACCCTACTGGTGCAAAATGGCACGCTACGAATAGGAGATATAATTGTTGCTGGCTCAGTCTCGGGCAAGATCCGAGCCATGATTGACGATCGAGGCGAGAAAGTGGAAGCTGCGACTCCTTCTTTTGCTGTGGAAGTCTTAGGTTTAAATGAGGTTCCTGCAGCAGGAGATGAGTTTGAAGTTTTTGAGAACGAAAAAGAAGCACGCACTGTTGCCGAACAAAGAGCTGAAGAGCAGCGCCAAGATCGACTGCAAAAGGCTCTATCCTCTCGTCGTGTTAGTCTCTCTACCCTTTCAGAACAGGCTAGAGAAGGGGAGCTCAAGGAACTAAACTTGATTGTGAAAGCGGACGTTCAAGGCTCGATAGAAGCGATTTTGGGCTCTCTCCAGCAGCTACCCCAAGATGAAGTACAAATTCGCGTTTTGATGGCTGCTCCAGGCGAAGTAACCGAGACAGATGTAGACTTAGCTGCTGCTAGTGGCGCAGTAATCGTTGGGTTCAACACCACCTTGGCTAGCGGTTCGAGAATTGCTGCCGATCGAGAGGGCGTCGATATCCGCGAATATGACATTATCTACAAGCTTCTCGATGATATTCAGGGAGCTATGGAAGGTTTGTTGGAGCCAGAGGAGGTAGAACAACCTCTTGGACAAGCGGAAGTACGAGCTGTATTTCCTGTGGGTCGCGGTGCTGTGGCTGGTTGTTACGTTCAGTCGGGTAAGGTGATGCGCAACCGTTTCCTCCGCGTTCGCCGTAATGGTGAAGTAATCTTTACGGGAATTATGGATTCTCTCAAACGAATCAAAGAAGATGTCAGAGAAGTTAGTGCTGGCTATGAGTGCGGGATTGGTTGCGCTAAATTCAATGACTGGCAAGAAGGCGATATCATCGAAGCTTACGAAATGGTGATGAAACGCCGTACTCTTTCCGTAAATTAGCCCTTGGCGATCGCTTGCTAAGTTGTTGGTTATCATTAGCTAAAGATAACCAACAACAAACATGAGTTTTTGCGATCGCTAATACAATATTTCTTCGTCAACTTGGTTATCCTAGTGAAAGAGAGTTAATAATTTTAGATCTAGATGCTAAAATCAACAGCTACACCCGCTCCAGACTGGCAAGAAGACAGTCAAGTTTGGCAGAGTCTGAAGCAAGCGATCGCTTACAGCTCTGGATTTAAACGCTGGCAACAAGAACAAAATATTCAAGATAAAGAGAGTTCAGCTAATATTGACCCTCTAGTTCGCCGCTATCTGCGAGAAACACTAGAAACTTTGGCATATTAATTCAGTTACAATCCTTTATTTACAGATTGGTAGAAATTGCCTGTACTGGACAGGTAGGGATGCACTGTTCGCAGACTACACAGCGCGAGCGGAGAAATTTAAGTTTAAAAGTTTCTGCATCGAGTTTGAGTGCCTCTGTAGGACAGACACCAGTACATAAACCACAGTGAACGCAGCTATCTTCGTCGATCGAGATCTCGCCACTGGCAAGGGAAACATTAATATTTTGCCATCGCATCCACTCTATTGCTGCTTCTAACTCATCAATATCTCCTAAAAGTTCTACTACTAGCGTACCAACTTGATTTGGTGCTACTTGCGCTCTGATAATATTTGCTGCTACGTTAAAATCTTTTGCCAGTCGGTAGGTTACTGGCATGTGAACAGTATTTTGAGGAAAAATTAGTGTTACCCTTTTTTTCATAAGACCTCTTGATTTTTTGAAATTGGTATTACTTGAATATTTCAGAGAATCTGGTTAGGTTAATTTTTCCTTGTTCACCTATCACCTAGTCTCAACCAGCGTGTCCCGCTTTAAGTTGGGAGCCGATTTTGAGATAATCAAGATTTAATGAATTCATCTTACAGTTTTTGTTAAAAAGGTAAAGAATTTTAATATAAACTTGACATGGCTGAAAATATATCCTCTACTCAACCAGGTGGCAATCGCCTGAGAAATATTTTGATTGCTTTAGCGGCGATCGCTCTTAGCGTAGCTATCTTTTTAGGCATCCAAACAGAAAGTGGCGTAGCCTCGCTAGAAGTGCAAGCGAAGAATTCCACATCTCTAGAAGTAGCTTTGAGTAATCATAAGCCAACCCTGACAGAATTCTATGCCAACTGGTGTACCACCTGTCAGTCGATGGCAAAAGATTTAGGCGAAATGAAAAAGAAGTATGGAGACTCGGTTAACTTCGTCATGCTCAACGTAGACAATAGCAAATGGCTACCAGAAATTTTGCGCTATCGAGTCGATGGCATTCCCCATTTTGTTTTCTTAAATCAAGATGGAGAGGCGATCGCTGAAACTATTGGCGAACAACCGCGTCCGATACTAGAAGCAGACTTAGAAGCCCTAGTTGCCAATTTACCATTACCTTACGTCTATTCTCAGGGTCAAGTTTCTCAATTTCAAGCACCAGCAGCAGAGTCAAACACCAGTCCAGACGATCCCCGCAGTCACGGCGCGCAGGTCAAGCAGTAGATTGAAGAAGGCAAAGGGCAGGAGGCAGAGGGCAGAAGGTTAATATTTATTTCTCTCTTGTCTCCCCACTCTCCCCCTGCTTGTTAAAATTTAGCCAGTTGCCTTTTCTACAAGGGCAACAACCTGACTGCGACTGAGTTTTTCTTTACCCAAAGCTAGAACCTCAAGGGTACCATATGCTAAAGCTAGGGGAATTCGACAAAAATTCAAGGCAGGGCCATTAGCAAGTGATCGATTATAAGCATCAGCTAGCTTGAGATTATAGCGAGCATAGGCTTGCATATCTCGTGCACTCCAACCTTGAGGAAAAAAATCTACTCCACGAGCTAAATCTTCTCCATGATTGCGGATGATATTAACCGCTTGTAAGCCTCTACCAAAGCCGATCGCGTTAGCTCGGCTTGTCTGCGTGCCGTCATACCAAGCCCACAAATCTGACAGTAATAAACCTACGGCTCCAGCAACGCTAAAAGTATAGCGATCTAGATCGGATTTAGTTTGAATGTTCCAGTTAATCTGACCCCAGTAAGCCATGCGATCGGCCATAGCTGCGGTAGCATCCCAAATACGAGGGGCAATACTTTTCGGTGCCAGCAAGGCCCATTCTCCTACCCGAAGTGTTACTTCTGGTAGCTCAGAAGAGTAGATTTGTAAGTTTGCTGAAAATTCATCGGCAGTAGAATCCTCCACAGCTGCTTGTAAGTTTAGGCTAATAGTACGCAACAGTTTTGCCTTGGTGAGGTTATCTATTCCTGGATGATCCTCAACTTCATCAATAGCACGCATACAAAGATATGCCGATGCTACTGCTTCGAGTAGTCCTGAAGGCAAACGACTGATAGGTATGTAAAAAGTTCGACTAGTTTTTTGCAGAATCTCTAAAGCATTATTACGCAAATTCATTCATTTAACTCCTCACGCCCACTTGTGGTCTAGGATACACGCACTAACTCGTGTAATCCAATCTAATTATTCTAAATTTTCTAGCCAAGAGTAAAAACTGGCATAAATTATGCAGCATTTACTAAAAATGGTCAAAAGCAATACCTCTTGGTATAACTGAGAACAGCTAATTTAGCAAATTTACTCTTGCTCACAGAATTAATCAATAAAGAATATAATAATATCGAAAATCCATTGGTTTTTGTGATTTATCTGTCGGTTTTGTTTTTTCAATATCGGTAAAAAGGACAATATGAGTAAAGTAGTTATCATACACTCCTGATAAAAATTTTTCTCGGAGTACCTTAATTAATAGACGATCGCTCTTTATTGAAAACGTTTGCGTTAATTAAGTCGTGAGTATAAATAATAGCATCTCTTTAAAAAAAAGCTACAAGTAGGGGAAGCAGGGGCGGGGAGGGAGACAGAGGTTAGAGGTCAAAAGGTAACACCTAACACCTGTCTTGATCGAGTAATTTGCTCTCCCAACCCTAGCTAGCCCTCAAGCACTTCAAAAGACTTAATCTCCAGCACTGGGCCAATCATAGCGACGCTCATCACGTCGTCTCTTACTTGACCTTTAACTGTAACTTTGGCTTGAGATTGAAGTAACTCTTGGGGGGGATCTAGAAGTTCGTAGGTTTCGCCCCCTTGTGTCACTAACGCCCAAGTGTCTATCCCAAATTCTGACTGTTCAATTTTGCCAGTGACAGTTACACTCATGCGATTTGTTTTTCTCCTTTACTTGCTAGATAAGCCAAGCCAAAGCACAGTAGGGCATTAATGCCAAGGAATGCACGGGCAAATCCTCCTGCACCTAATCCCCAAACTACAGGGGAAACTACTGCACTTACTGCCAAACAAGAAGCAACGCCCAATGCTGTGCCGATCGCGAACCACTTCCATTCTGAGTTTGATAACAATACCGCTACTAGCATGAAAGGAATCAATACGCTAGCAAAAAGGGGATTTAACTGAGGACTAGCCTGAATTACGTTACCTAGCTCTGGAATTGAACTTCCCATCAAACGGAATGGCCATTGGGGAAGGTCAAAGATATAGAAACTTTGGAGGAAGAATAATCCGGAACTGCCCAAAATGATCCCACTGTTCAACGACCAACCGAAGGACAAGTAGTTGCGTAAAAACCAAGCTAACAGATAACCAGCGATTACCATAATTACCTTAGGGAGTAAAGCAACGGCACCGCCATCAAACCAGAAACGAGGATTGAGGTAACCGTTATCACGCAGCCAGCGGAAAAAGTCGCGGAAAGTGATTTGTCCTTTCAGAGCTAATTTAACAGCACCTGCTGCGTCTAATTGACCAGCACCAAAGTAGTTAAGAGGATCTTTTTCAATCTTGCGAGAAGACTGTTTGAGAATGTTATATACTTCTTCTGGTTGAGAAATCTCAGATCCTTTAATTAAAGCGGCAACTCCAGCAACGTGAGGGGATGCCATGCTAGTTCCCATCAAGCCAGCAAAGATAGGTTCGCCAGTACGGGGGTTAATGGTTTCTTGCAGAATTTTAGCCGCATTACTGCCACCAGGAGCGGAAATATCTACCCCTGCACCGTAGTTGGAATAGGGGGCTTTATCACCAGCAGAATCGAGGGCTGAAACGCTAAGAACTCTAGGATAACGAGCGGGGTACGCAGAAGCATTTTGATTTGAGTTTCCTGCTGCGGCAATGATAGCAACATCTTTAGAGTAAGCATAGTCGATCGCTTCTTTCATTAGCTTACTTTCGCCGCCACCACCTAAACTCATGTTGATCACGTCAGCGCCATTATCGGCAGCAAAGCGAATTGCTTCGGCAATATCTGCTACGGTTCCGCTACCGCTTCCGCTGAGAACTTTTAGGGGCATTATGTTCGCTTTATAGGCAACCCCTGCTACGCCGTAGTTGTTATTGGTAGATTGAGCGACAGTTCCGGCAACGTGAGTACCGTGACCATTATCGTCTGAGGCATTCTCTTTATCGTTAACAAAGTCGTAGCCTTTGACGAATTTGGTTTGTTGTAAGTCTGGAACTTTAGATACGCCAGTGTCAATGACGGCAACAGTAACTCCATCCCCCTTGGTTTCGTCCCAAGCCTGTTCGACGTTAATGCTGCGCAGATTCCACTGCTTGCCATACTCAGGATCGTTGGGGGTCTCGAACGTAGTGTAAATATAGTTAGGTTCGATGTATTCTGTATCTCGGCTGAGGGGCGATCGCCTCAAAGCCTGGAGTAATTGCCGGTCTCCTCTAACGGTATAGATATTATCGGCAACAGAAAAGATACTATTAAGTCTTGCTTGTTGGTTATGTTCTTGCGCGATCGCTTTTATTTGCTGGGTTATCTCTGTAGCAGAGATATCTTCACGGAAATCTAATATAATTGAATTAAATTCCCCTTGATTTGCTAATCCTTTGAAACTAAATAGGGCAAACCACAGCCCCAACACAAACAATAAACTCCACAGAAAAAATTTCTTCATAGCCACCTGGACCCAGGTTAAATGACATTTTAACTACTAAGATAACTCAAGATTCATCAGATCTTGACTAGTACAGCTCTAATCTTTTCAAATCTTTTTCTTTGCCACAATTCTTATTCGTCTATAATCAGCAAACCAGGTTCCCTCTTGATATAACTTCGATCGCAGTTTATTTTCAATTTTTTCTATTATCTCTGCTTGGTAATTTTCAGCAATTAGACCCATAATACTGTTACCAAACATCGCTATCCAGTTTTGCATTCCGGCTTCCCCACCTTCTAAAGGAGTTGGTCTAGCAAAAAGAGTGGCATAATTAACTTCAAATCCTTGTTGTTCTAGTAGGGTTGCGTACTCACCTATACTGGGAAAATACCAAGGGTTTATTTGTTCTAGATTTATCTGAGAGCCAGTTTCTTTAATTACAGCATCAATAGCACTAATAATTATCTCTACATTTCCTTTTCCACCAAACTCTGCTACTAAGCGACCGCCAGGTTTCAAAGCTTTCCCAATACAGTTAATTACTGCTTCGGGAGGTTTAATCCAGTGTAGGGCTGCATTAGAAAAAACAGCATCAAATAGTTCTGTAAAAGTAAAGTTTGTGCCATCGGCAACTTGCCATTGCAAACTAGGATAATTCTTACTTGCTTGAGCAATCATTCTTGGGGATTTATCAATGCCGATAACTTTGGCCCCAGTAGCAGCAATTTTGTTAGTTAGTTGTCCCGTACCGCAGCCTAAATCTAGGATAAATTCTCCTTTTTTCGGCGATAGTATTTCAATCAAATTAGACCCATACTGCCAGACAAAAGCGTGCTTTTCATATAGAGATGTATCCCATTGATTTTCTGCAATTGATTTTTGCTCGCTCATAAGTACCCAGGCAAAATTATTTCCACATTTTTCTTCTCTGTTCTCTGTTCGTTGTTACCTCTGACCTCTCTTAAGCATTTTCTAATTAATTTGACCAACCTACTTATCAGTTATTAGCCGTTGATTTTACATTAGGCTGACGAAAATTATAGATATCTTTAATTACTTTTACCCAACCGTCAGAAACAGATTCTAAGAGGCGATCGCCCTTATCTTTACTAGCTACAGTTGCATCTCCCATGACCCCAGTTTTAGTTAATTCTTTAGTTAACCAAGCAAAAGGCAATTTACCTTCCATACTTAATAAACTATCTTCTGGCAAACCTGAAGGATATTCCTTAACTGCCTTTTCCATCTTGACTTGTTCTGGTAACAAAGACAACATGATGCTAGTTTCTGCATCTCCTGCATGAATGCCATATTCTAATTCTTTTTCTGTCAGTAATTCCTTAGCAATATGGGGGACTCGCCAAGTAAATAAAGGAAACACCAGAAAATCCTCATACTTTTGGTGAATGTCCCTAGCAGCAATTTCCATGATTTGGGGTTGTCCGCCGTGGGAGTTCATTAATACTAGCTTGCGAAACCCCGATCGATAGATACTATCGGCTACTTCCATTAATACGGCTAATAGCGTCTGGGCGCTCAGGGTAATGGTACCAGGAAAGTGCCAATGTTCGTTAGATTTCCCGTAATGAAGACAGGGTAAGGCGTAAGCAGGGATATTTACTTCTAGTTTCTCTAGGGCTTTGCCCAATACTCCCATACCGATCGCCGCATCGACAATGATAGGTAAATGAGGTCCGTGTTGTTCGATCGCCCCTACTGGTTGAATTATGACCGTATTTTCTCGATCGGGTATTGCCTGAATATCTGTCCAGGTGAGATAGGGAAAAAATCTTTCTGGGGGAATAAAGTTATGCATCTCTACTAACAACAAATAACAAAATAAAATCCTCCGCTATCACTCTTAAAATTGGCGGAGGTAACATATCAGGATAGACCAATTATTGCCAACCTGTATTCAGTAGGTCGGTCAAATTAATTAGAAAATGGTTGAGAGATGGGTATGGGGAGTGTGGGAAGGATGGAAAAGTAATTTTATTCCCCTTATCTCCCCGTCCCCCCGTCAGAAGACGGCTAGCAAATTAAATGGTTGACAGCTTACCTTTTTACCTGACGTGCCATATCCATATACATACTTAGGCTGGGACCTGGACGCCGCCGTGATTTATTGGGAGTTGGCATTAAATATTGGGTAGCAAAGGTCATTTCTGAGTTAGATTTACCATTTTCTTCTTGCTTAATTTTAGTTTTAGTGTTTTCCATCGCCTTGACCCATGCTGGCGGTTCCCAAGTTGGTACTTGAGGAGATGCTGGAGTAGCTTTAACTGAAGTTTTCTTTGCCGTTTTCTTAGTCTTGCTAGCTACTTTAGATTTTTTGGGCTCAACTGCTTTTCCATTAGCAGATTCAGGCTGTTTGGACTCAACTACTTTTCCGTTAGCAGATTCAGGCTGTTTTTGCTCAACTGCTTTTGCTGTTACTGGTTCAGAAACAACTGCTTGACTATCTTGATTTTCGTCTAGTTCTAGGAAGAACCCATTTTTACTCTTTTTGACGTTCTGACCTAATTGATTAGGTTTCTTACCAGCAAATAGTTTTCCAATCATTTATTAAGACTCCTGGGAATGAAATAAACTGCTATTAAAACAGACAAAGCAACTTTTTATCGGTCCATACTATAGAGATACATGGGACAAATAAAATGACGTGCTAAATATTGGGTAACTTTGACAATCTATTGCCAAAAATTCATCTTTTACCCAAAATATCAAAAGTGATTGTTACCCGTCTTTATATCTCAGCTCACACCTAGATAAAGCGGGAAAAATTCTTTCTGCCTACACTATCTCTTGCACACTAATTTTTCCGGTTTGATTAGTGAGAACTATAGTTAACAGAACCTTATCTAAAATATAAGCAAACCAGAAATAGCAATTCTTTGCAATCATTTGTTACAAAACTTAATATATTTTGCCGATCGAGGGCGTTGATTGTCAAAAAAATTCTCTACTATTAATCTAGCTTTACATAAATCTCATCCAGACTTGTCTTAACCGTGTTCGCTAATCTCCTGGGAACAATTATGTTCCCGCAAGACTCGATGAGGAATTCCATGAGCAATTAGGTCAATGGGACAATGATAAGTTTGTTCGATCATTTCCGGTGTAATTAACTTATCGCCGTGATAAATTGGGGAACGTAGCCAATATACCTTCGTCCCGAAGCAACGGAACAACCCATAATTTTGACTTCTCCTCGCATTGGCTTAATTAGTCTCAGGAGAACTTTAAGTAGGGTAGAGAAAAATGGCAAGAAAAAGCCTTTGAGCTAGAAGCTATTTGAAAATAAAAAGAAATAGAAATAGAAAAAATAAAAAAAAGATAGCCAATCCCAAAATCAATCGAAAGTAGCTTGTCTAACAGTAACCCCCTCAAAATCCAGAAAAATAATAGCTTTAAAACCTTCCCAATATACACTTATAATTTTTTATTATTCAACTAGCAATTCAACAAAAAATAATAAGTTTTAGTAGTTGGCGTGGCATTGAGAAAAAATTTAAATTATAGACCCAATTTTTCCAGATTACTACTCCCCATTTTACGACCATTAGCGGTACTTAAGTACCTATGCTTCTTTCTCTAATATTATTTATAATTGCTATATTGAATCAAATAACTATAGTCGATCGCCTTTCAACTTTCTATAATAATTGATTTGAGCGTACCAATTTTAGCTAAAATATACTCTACTACTTACTAATAAGCTGCATAGCCACTGCCATCTATGAGTGCAACTACTGACTTCCTCAGCCATCTCAACCCCTCACAACGTCGAGCTGTCGAGCATTTCTGCGGACCATTATTAGTTGTTGCTGGTGCAGGTTCGGGAAAAACTAGAGCCTTGACTTATAGAATTTCTAACCTCATTCGCCAACACAAAGTCGATCCAGCAAATATTCTGGCGGTGACTTTTACTAACAAAGCTGCACGAGAAATGAAGGAGCGAATAGAGAAAATATTTGCTCAGGAGATGGCAAAGCAAACACAGGAACAGCGTTTAGAATTACTCTCAGAATACGAGCAAAAACAGTTGCGATCACGCGTCTATAAAACCGTTATCAAACCTCTGTGGATCGGCACTTTTCATAGCCTGTGCGTTCGCATTCTCCGCTACGATATCAATAAGTATCAAGACGAAAAAGGACGTACCTGGAAACGTAACTTTACTATTTTTGATGAATCTGACGTTCAAAGTATAGTCAAAAATATTGTCACTAAAAAATTAAATTTAGACGATAAAAAATTTGAGCCTCGCAGCATTAGATATAAAATTAGCAATGCAAAAAATCAGGGTCTATCTCCCGAACAATTTGCTCAACAGGAGACTAATTACAAAGGAAGAATTATTGCTGAAGTCTATCAAGAATATCAAGTACAACTAGCAGCTAATAACGCCCTGGATTTTGACGACCTAATCTTAATCCCAGTAAGATTATTTGAACAAAATGAATCTATCTTAGGTTACTGGCACAATCAATTTCGTCACATTCTAGTCGATGAATATCAAGATACTAACCGCATTCAGTACGAATTAATTCGCCTGTTATCAACCAACGGGGAACCCCAAAAAAGTCAATGGAATTGGCAAGGACGCTCTATTTTTGTCGTTGGCGATGCCGATCAATCAATTTATAGTTTTAGGATGGCTGATTTTACTA
>JBFRWL010000137.1:0-5625 GCA_051439565.1 Prochloraceae cyanobacterium | reverse complement strand
GAGTTTGAGTGTGTTAGTTGGGGCTGAACTGTGCTAGCGAGCAAAATACTAGTTTGCTTATCCCTTTCGCTGCCTCTAGATAGGAGGAGATAGGAGGTGAGTAGTGGAGTCAATTTGGTTTGGCGATGTAGGTAGCTTTACTAAGGAATGAGGATTAAATAAAGTCCAGAATTTATTTTTAATCGCTCATATGATAGCGAGCTTAGGAAATTGAACTTGTGTAGATAATAAAATCCTCATTCCTAAGTCCTTTTTCAGTAGCACATAGATTATAACTAAATTTTCTCCTATAAGCTAAATTGTAAACTTTTCTATCTCTCAGTAACTATAGAATTTACAAAGGAATTGGCAAAAAGGATTGTAGTTTTTTCCATCACGAAAAATCTCTATAGCAGTCCTATGGAGGTTGTGCATCAAAACGCGAATTAAAAGGGAATAGGCAACAGGGATAAGATTTCTGGTCATTTTATCTAAGTTTTGTTGTTAGATGAGCTGTTGTCTTTCTCTCAAGAGTGAGTGTTTTTGAAATGATAATTTAGAACAAAGAACAATAAAAAAATAGTGATTGAATGAAGGTGATAAAAATGCTAAAAAGTGGAAACATATTGACGGAAGATTTATACACAATAGATTGGTCGAAATTCAAGTGTCAAGCAATTTTTGATGAGGTAACTGAACGATTAAAAATTGTGTGCGAAATACAGTCCGAGCATCAGCACCTCGCAGCTTCCAGAGAAGGAGATCCCCCGAAACAGATTAAACAAGAAAAGGGCGGAAGGGAGGAGTGGGATAACATGATTGGGATTTGAAATTACCCGAACTGCAGTGAGAAATGAAACTGCCGATCGCTAGGATTTAAATATCGGCATCAGGGTTGTGTTGCAAAAAAAATTGAAAAATACTAGGTGTAGATTCATAACATGAAAGTTACAACTCTACGCATAATGTTCGAGAGAATTTTTGCAACACAACCGAATCAAGCGACGTTTTGAACTCTGGAAATATGTTAAATTTTCGACTTTTGATTGAGCATTGTAGCTAGGAGGCTATCGAAAATGTCTACATACATTATTTTGAGTAATCTGACCGATGAAGGAGCCAAGACTATTAAAAGCAAGCCAGGGCGGATCAAAGAGGTCAACAAAGAATTTGAAGAGCTGGGAGTCAAAGTAATTTCCCAGTATGCATTACTGGGACTATACGATTTTCTTAGTATAGTGGAAGCACCAGATAATGAAACAATTGCCCGAGTGGCAGCGGAGTTAGGCTCCCGTGGCGGCGTTAAGGTGATGACGATGGCTGCCATCCCCATTGATGATTTTATTAAGAGGTTCGAGTGAAAATAAATCACTTATGAACAGCCTCAAAACAACAAGACAATCTCAGGTTTATAATGATGTCATTTCAGGGGATTAAATGAGGATATATGGTTGAAGCCTATATTGTGTCAGCAGTCCGCACGCCTATCGGTCGGTTCGGAGGCGCACTGGCGGGTGTTTCCCCAGTAGATTTAGCTGCCCACGCGATCCAAGCCGCCTTAGAGCGAGCAGGAATTCCAGGGGAAGCTTTAGAGCTCTACATTATGGGTAATGTACTTAGGGCGGGACACGGACAGTTATTGCCTCGCCAAGCCGCTTTAAAGGCGGGAATTCCTGAAAAAGTAAATGGATATGCAGTGGATATGGTTTGCTCCTCAGGCATGATGAGCTTGATTAATGCTACCAATGCTATCTGGGTCAAAGAAGCAGATCTCGTCCTTGCCGGAGGGATGGAATCGATGTCCCAGACAGGGTTTTTCCTTTCCCACCGCGCTAGGTGGGGTTACAAATCCCTTTTAGGTGCGCCAGAGCAGTTAACAGATATCTTACTCCAGGACGGATTGACGGATGGCGCTACGGGCGAGGGCATGGGAGAGCAAACCGAGCGGCTAGCAGCCACTCACGGATTCAGCCGCCAGGAATTAGATGAAGTAGCCTTTTCTTCCCAGCAACGGGCAGCAGCAGCAACGGAACGGGGTAGCTTGAAAAACGAGATTGCCCCGATCGAAGTCAAAATGAAGAAAGGAACCCAACTCCTAGATCGAGATGAAGGGATTCGTCCCGATACGACCCTAGAGAAACTCGCCCAACTGCGCCCTGCCTTCAAACCAGATGGGGTAATAACTGCGGGTAATTGCAGTCAGCTCTCAGATGGAGCCGCTGCGCTGATTTTAGCCAGCCAGTCAGCAGTGGAGCGCTACGGACTCAAGCCGATCGCTAAGGTGTTAGGAGGAGCTTGGGAAGGTGGGGAGACTTGGCGCTTCCCCGAATGTCCCATTTATGCAGCCAAGAAGCTTTTAGCCAAGCTGAAGATGAACATTTCCGATTTTGACTTGTTTGAGAACAACGAAGCTTTCGCGGTTAGCAACTTGCTATTTACACGAATGCTAGAGGTTTCTGGGGATAAGCTCAATGTTAATGGAGGCTCGATCGCGCTGGGACATCCCATTGGTGCTTCTGGAGCGCGAATCGTAGTCACCTTGCTGAATGCCTTACAGGAGCATGACAAAACCTTAGGTTTAGCAGCTCTCTGCCACGGTACTGGCGGAGGAACAGCCCTCGCAGTCGAGAGGCTTTAGCGACGAGCGCGGTTGAGAGAGGAGTGTGGGGAGTGTGGGCAGTGTGGGCAGTAATTTTATCTCCCTTGTCCTCCTTGTTCCCCTGGTCTCCCTCTCTCCCCCTCTCCCTTTTTCCAAACGAGTAGATAGCTTCAAATGAAGTGCAACTCAATATAAGGACTATCAAAGTATGGCATTTCTAGGACTAGAAGATAAAGTCATTGTTGTCACTGGCGGCAGTCGAGGTATAGGAGCGGCGATCGTTCATTTGCTCCAGGATTTGGGGGCTAAGGTGGCTTATGTCGATCGCACTATTACCAATGGTCACTCCGGTACGCTAGCTCTCGAAGCTGACGTTACTGAGGGTGCAGCGATGGAGGCAGTAGCCAAACAGGTAGAAGAGAAACTGGGACCAGTTTACGGGATAGTCGCCAATGCGGGAATTACCAAAGATAACTTTTTTAGTAAACTTACCCCTGAAGACTGGGATGCGACGATCGAGGTTAACTTGAAAGGAGTTAACTACAGCATCAAGCCCTTTATCGAGGGGATGTACGAGCGTCAACAAGGTTCGATCGTCTGTATTAGTTCGATTTCTGGAGAACGAGGGAACATCGGTCAGGCAAACTACGCCGCCACCAAAGCTGCCGTTATTGGTCTAGTTAAGTCCTTAGCTAGAGAGGCAGCCCGCTACGGCGTGCGGGCTAATGCTGTTGCCCCAGGATTCATTGATACACCCATGACCGAAGCGATCCCAGAAAAAGTTAAAAACAAGATTATTGCCGAGATACCTTTTCGTCGCTTTGGCAAGCCGGAAGAAATTGCCTGGGCTGTGGCGTTCCTCCTTTCCCCGATCGCTAGCAGTTTCGTCACGGGCGAAGTGCTGCGAGTTAACGGCGGCCATCATACATAATAAGGACTAGGAAAAGAATTTACCCATCCCCAATCTTCAATTCTCAAGAGTATTAAAATTATGGAAAAAGAAACCACTACCTGGAGCGAGATGGCAAATCATCTGGCGAATACTTGGGTTGAGACGGGAAATCAGATGTGGAAAAGCTGGTTTTCTCTAATGGATTTAGCACCAACTAGCGACACCATAACTGAACTCAAGCCAGAATTAAAGTATGCTGCCCAGCGGTTCGCCAACAACCAGGAACTGTTTGTACGCTTTATCAAACTCTCATTTAATGCCTGGAAGGAAATCTTTCCTAAAGTTGAAGCTGGTGAGGACTGGCAACAGGTATTGCCAAAATATACAGAACAGATGCGCACTCAGCTTGACGAGTTCTCGGCGGGAACGTTCAAAGCAAGTCAAGATGTAGCCGAGTTGTGGCAGCTCTATATCAAGGAAATGCAGAAGTTTAGCCAGCTTTGGACGGCTACGCTAGGAGCATCCATTAAGCCGATCGGTAAGGCAGTAAATGGAACTAGCGAACCTTGGCTGGAACTAAACAACCTCTACTGGAATCTCTTGTACGAGGAAACCTTTGGTAGCCTGATGCAAAGTCCTATCCTCGGTCCTACCCGCGAGTTTACTGGCAAAGTGCTGAGGGCTTTCGATGCTTGGAAAAACCTCTATCGGGGGAGCATTGACTATCAGGTGGTGCTAGCCGATATCCAGATTCGCTCTTTTGAGGAGCTGATGCAAGAATTAATCTCCTTGGCGGAAAAGGGCAACAAGGTTGACGACTGGCGGCAGTTTCAGCAGCTCTGGAGTCGCGTTGCTGATAGAGTATTTGAAGAAACGTTCTGCAATGAAGATAACCTCAAGATTCGGGGCAATTTCCTGAATGCTCTCAATACCTACAGACTTCACCAGCAAGAGCTGATGGAATTGTGGTTGAAAACGATGAATATGCCCGTACGTAGCGAAGTGGATGAGGTTCACAAAAATATCTACGAGC
Organism: Prochloraceae cyanobacterium; assembly: GCA_051439565.1. Classification (GTDB taxonomy): domain Bacteria; phylum Cyanobacteriota; class Cyanobacteriia; order Cyanobacteriales; family JBFRWL01; genus JBFRWL01. The sequence continues at coordinate 1,122 of JBFRWL010000137.1, read as the reverse complement.
TGCGTAAGGAGATCAAGACCTTGAATAAGAAGCTGACAAAATATGAAGCGATCGAGCAAGAAACCCAGGAGTTGCGTCAAGAACTCCAAGCTCTCAAACAAGCCTTAGCCAAAGATGGCACTAGTGAGTAATACCAATTTCGTTTAAGATTGCTACACTTCGGTTAGGAAAGGCAATAGGCAATAGGCAACAGGCAACAGATTCAGATAATTGATGTGTAGCAGTATTTTTGGAAATTGGTATAAGAAAATCAATTATAGTTTTAACTTAGAGAAAATACACAGCTATGCTTCCATTTTTTACCCAGATGCGTTTTGAGGAGCAGCTCCACGAATACGCTGAGCTAAGTAAAAAGGTAGTCAAGGGAATCGAAAACTTAAGCCAACTGCGGGAGGAAGACATTGAAATCGGCGTCACTCCCAAAGAAGAAGTGTACCGAGAAGACAAAATGGTGCTGTACCGCTTCCAACCACTGGTAGAGCAGCCATTGAGCATTCCCGTCCTCATTGTCTATGCTTTAGTCAACCGTCCATTTATGGTTGATTTACAGGAAGGTCGGTCTTTAGTTGCCAATTTGCTTAAGCTGGGTCTGGATGTTTACTTAATTGATTGGGGCTATCCGACCCGTGCCGATCGTTGGTTGACCCTTGATGATTATATTAATGGTTATGTTAACAACTGTGTCGATGTAGTCAGAAAAAGACACGGTTTAGAAAAAATTAACCTCTTAGGGATTTGTCAGGGAGGAACTTTCAGCCTCTGCTACAGTTCAATATATCCAGAAAAGGTGGAGAACCTGATTGTTATGGTTGCTCCGGTAGATTTTCACATCCCCAATGCACTTTTGAATATGCGGGGGGGATGTACTCTGGGTTCAGATGCTCTCAACGTAGATCTAATGGTAGATTCTTTGGGGAATATCCCAGGAGACTTCCTGAACTTCGAGTTTTTGATGCTCAAACCCCGCCAGCTAGGGATTCAGAAATATCTTGATTTTCCCGAAATCATGGATAGTGAGGATAAGCTGCTGAACTTTTTGCGCATGGAAAAGTGGATCTTCGACAGTCCCGATCAGGCGGGAGAAGCTTACCGACAATTTATGAAGGATTTCTATCAGGAAAA
>JBFRWL010000136.1:0-2574 GCA_051439565.1 Prochloraceae cyanobacterium | reverse complement strand
GAGCTAAGCAAATGAAACGATTAGGAATATGGTTGAGTATATTTTGCCTAATACTAGTTAGTTGCTTGGGATTGCTTGGTGGGACGCAATCTTCCCTAGCTGATGGAGTCGGCATCCCCTCAACCAGAATACTGGCAGCTAAAACGGAAACGACGCTGAAATTGTGTGCTGAATCCAACGTGAAAATCGATTTAAATAATGCTAATGTCAATGCTTTTACTGACTGCCCAGGATTCTATCCAAATCTGGCGCGGCTAATTATCAAAAATAGTCCCTACCAACGAGTAGAAGACGTTTTAAACATCCCAGAGTTAAGCGCGCGCCAAAAAAATCGGCTTCAAGCCAATTTAAAAAGTTTTGAAGTAGCCGAATCAACAGTTCCCCTAGAACAGAGAATGCCTCCCAGACCATCTATGCGATGATGTTAGTGGTGAGACAGTTGCGGTGGACGGGTTCCCCGGCATAAGGAGGGCGCGTCACCTGTGGTTGACCAAGGCTTCTGCCTTGGAAGGCGTGATAAGCAGGAGGCGTGATGTCAGAAGTGTTAATTTTCCTTCTTTCCTTATTCCCTTGAGGATACAAGCCCCGTCATGCACGGGCGGAAGGGGTTTGGTAGGAGTACAAGCTCCTTCCAAACAACAGATCTTCTGCCCGGAAGCCTTTTAACTTCTGCCAGAAGTGCGAAGCTCGTTGACCAGGCGTTTATGTCGCCCGTCAAACTGTCTCACCCGAAGGGTTAGTGGTTAATGGTTAGTGAGTGTATGTCTCTGGGAATCACAGAAAGTTGATGGGTTTGTTCTCCTCTGCGGATGGTAATTTTCATTGGTTGACCGATTGGACTGCGATCTACCCAGTCTTGCAATCGAGGGGGACTGGCGATCGCCTGGAGGGCAAAGGTGACATGTTCCCGGAGCTAATTGGTAACTTTGCTGAGGTTCAAAGTTTTTAACTCCCTCAATTTGATAAAGACTATTAAGCTTATCAGTAGAAATCGAACCACTAATAACGCCAATAGTTGATAAAGTTTGCTCCACATTCATTCCAGATGATTAGACCTCTTGCATGAATCAAGCGATCGCTTCTGGTGATGAAAGTCCAGGTATTAGCACATGGCGTTCTATCTTGAACCTGGTGAATTTCAACAGGTGCATTCCACTGAGGAAATCTCCGAACACCCATTTATCCTTCCTATCCAGGTTGAATCGCCCTAAATATCTTTGTTTTCTCCAAGTTTCCTTTGGTTTGACTGCATCCTTTTGGCATATCTTCTGGCTCTTTTATGCATCCACTGGTCAAGGCTTTCAAAGACCTTTCTTGAGACTCCCACACGATAATAATTTGCCCAACCCCTGATTATGGGATTTAGCTTTGAAATGAGAGTTTTAACCTCTTGAGCTTTGTGTTTTAGCCAGACTTCTTGAAGTTTGAGCTTTATATCTTTGATTGCCTTATTACTCGGTTTGATTAATAGTTTGTAACCTGATTTTCTGCTATTTGACAAGCTCGAATTCTTAGGTAATTCTCAGATATCAATCAGAAAAAACTTAGGAAAGCTACTCATTCTTGTAACTAAAGTCAGTATTGGGACAAGTAAAAGAAATGAGGGCAAGAAAAACACTCGACATTGACCTAACCAAGCTAGATGAATCATAGCAAGTCATTCCTGAACCCAGGTTACTAACTTCTCACTCTTCAGGATGGGAGAACATAGGCCTGGAGCATGTCTTTCACTCGCCGTGGGAATACCCCGAACATCGATTTCAACAGCATGTACTACTCATTAATCTCAAGGCTGAATCAGGTTCGGAACGAAGAATAGGAGCAAACCTGGAGCAAGAGGAGATTCAAGTTGGGGATGTGGTTTTGATTCCTGCAAATGTTGAAACCTGGAAAGTATCTCGACAAGATGTCGAAAAAATTGGCATATCGCTCAAACCTGAGTTTTTGGCGCGAACTGCCTATGAGTTGCTAGACCAAACTTGCGTTGAGCTAATCCCGCAATTTGCGCGACCCGATCCTCTGATTGAGAAAATTGGGCGATCGCTTTTAAAAGAGTTACAATCGGATTATTTCGGTTGTCGGCTTTATGCTGAGTCTCTCGCTAACGCTCTGGCTGTACATCTGCTCTGGAACTATGCCACACGTCCACCCAAAATTTGCGAATCTTCTGAGGGACTACCTCACTACAAGTTAAAGCGAACCCTCGACTACATCCATGCTCACCTCGACCAGAATATTCAAATTGCTGACCTTGCCAATGTACTGGGCATGAGTCGGTATTACTTCTCTCGCCTCTTCCGACAGTCAATGGGCATTACCCCGTATCAGTACGTAATTCAGCAGCGTGTGGAGCGGGCAAAGAAGTTGCTTCGGCAACAGCGAGAGTTGTCTATTTCCGAGATCGCGCTCCAATGTGGTTTTACCCATCAAAGCCACTTGGCTAAGTATTTTCGTGAGCTTACAAGGATGACACCAAAAGCTTATCGAGATCATTAAATGATGGTACAGAAATAGGAATTGCTAACCAATTAGTAGAAATGGGAAGGCCAAAACAAGACATAGTTTTAGCATTCC
>JBFRWL010000135.1:0-3356 GCA_051439565.1 Prochloraceae cyanobacterium | reverse complement strand
AAATTGACCAGAAGCGTCTTTGTTCTAGCTGTGAACCTGTGAACACTATTGGATTCGAGTATTTTACTATGCTGTTTATTCTTTTTTCTCGCTACATGGTTCGCTCAAGTTTGGACTAAGCCTCAAGTTGACTATTATTGCTACGCGAGCCGCCCCCGTTTGGGCTAAGCGTCTGTTCATTTTTTCTGAGAGGAAATTTCGATCCGGCTTATTTTTGCATATGCAAAGGTTATCTAACCTTTCCCTCATACTTGGCACCAGAGCGATCGCTAGTAACTTCTCAACCACCAGAACAGCCTCGAAACCATCCACTCAAGAGCAAGAGATAATACTGTCGGTTAACCTTTTGATGCTATAATTGTTTTCTCGTATAACTTTTAGTCTTTTATTTTGTAACATTCCTCTAATCGTAACAGCTAAATCAGCTAAAAACTTTTATTTACTTAAATTTATATGAAGAAAATGTTACATCCCTCTACTAATTCTCGATAGTATTCTGCGGCAGAATTATCTATACAAGCTTAGAGAAGGTTAGGTCATTTTGCCATAATCCTGTTTCTCCTGCCATATAGTAATCAGTTACTAAATTATCTCAATTTGGGCAGGCAAGTAACTTTGAATCGGAGGGGAAGATAAAGCTAATGTTACTTGAAAACGATTTCACCCAAAACCCTTGGACTGATACCGATCCAGCCTATGACATTCTCCGCTCCGAGCGTCAACCCCTAAACTCCCTGCTGGAACCAGAAACTATTGCTGTCATTGGCACTAACGATAAATATCGTCATTGGTCAGAAACAATACTGTTGAATTTAGTTAGCAATCATTATAAAGGATTAATTTTTCCGGTTAATTCACAGCAACGGAGTATTCTTGGCATTCCTACTTATCGAGTTATAGGCGAAGTTTCAGAGCCAGTCGATCTAGCAGTGATTGCTACTTCACCACCAACAGTCTCAGACCTTCTGGAGCAGTGTATTGAAGCTCAAGTGAAAAATGCCATTATTGTTACTGGTAATTTTCCAGGTTGTTGTGATTCTTTCCAAGCAAAATTACAGCAAATTTTGCAGCCAAGAGGCCAGAAATTTCGAGTTCTGGGACCGAATTCCTTGGGAATTATCAGGCCCCATATCGGTCTAAATGCTAGTTTGGCAAGTGTAATGCCCAATCCCGGTCATGTTGGCTTCATCTGTCAGCGAAAAGCTCTAGGTAATTCGGTTCTGGACTGGAGTTTGTCAAAAAAGATTGGTTTTAGTGCCTTTATTTCCATCGGTTCCATGCTCGATCTCAAGTGGGGAGAATTGATTGACTATCTAGGTGACGATCCCCAAACGCGAAGTATTGTGATTTATATGGAATCGATTTGCCATGCTCGCTCATTTATCTCAGCAGCAAGGGAAGTTGCACTCACTAAACCGATCATTGCGATCAAAACGGTTTCTCAAAAAGAGTCAGTCAAAATAGCTGCTTGCTATCCTCAAGCACTAGAGAGCAATGATGAAGTATTTGATGCCGTTTTTCGTCGCTGTGGTGTCTTGCGAGTCAATCAGTTATCTGAGCTATTTCAGATGGCAGAAATTTTAGCCAAACAGCCAAAGTTACCTTCTGGACGGAAGCTGGCGATTATCACCAATGATGGAGGAGCAGGGGTCCTAGCAACAGATGCTTTAGTGAGTGGTGGCGGACAACTGGCATCCTTTTCTCCAGAAACAATCGCTCGACTCAATCAAGTTTTACCGTCTGAATGGAGTCATGATAATCCGATGACCTTGCTGGCTGACGCGGATGCACAGCGTTATCGCCAAGCAGTAGAAATTGCCGAGAGCGATCCTCACAGTGACGCTTTGTTGGTCATTCTTACCCCTCAAGCTAGAACAGACGCCACGAAAATTGCCGAAGAGTTAACCAATAGGAAAAAACCTCTGATAGCCAGTTGGATGGGAGGAACCAAAGTAGAAATCGGCGAGAAGATCCTCAATCATCATAATATTCCCACATCTGGTTATCCCGATACAGCAGCACAGTTATTTAATGTCATGTGGAAATATAACTATAATCTGCGTGGCATTTATGAAACTCCAGGATTTTTACCGGAATCGGAGTTGCAGGGAGAAACTTGCGATTTAGTTACCCATGTTATTAACACTGCGCGTCAAACTGGACGAACCTTACTTACGGAATTAGAGTCGAGGTTAATTCTCGCTGCTTATGGTATTCCCGTGGTCAAAACGGCGCTCGCTCAAACTCCAGACTCAGCCGTCCAAGTTGCTGATTCTCTGGGTTATCCAGTAGTGCTAAAACTTTGGTCTCAAACCATTTCTGATAAGACTGAGGTAGGAGGGGTACATCTAAATCTCACCATTGCAGAAGATGTGCGGCAAGCATATCAAGCTATCTATACTTCTGTAACCGAGAAAGTAGGGGCAGAGCATTTCTTAGGGGTGATGATTCAACCTATGCTCAATCTCTATAATGCCTATGAGTTAATCTTTGCCAGCCGCATTGAGCCTCAGTTTGGTCCGGTCTTGGTGTTTGGAGTCGGCGGATATTACCAAGAAGTGTTCCAAGACCAAGCGATCGGCTTACCGCCCCTCAATACCACCCTCGCACGGCGGCTGATGGAGCAAACTCAAATTTATCAAGCCTTCAAAGGAGGGCGAGGACATCAACCTGTCAAGATTGCCGATTTAGAACACCTTCTGGTGAAATTTAGCCAACTTGTGGTTGAACGGCCTTGGCTCAAACAAGTCGAAATCAATCCTCTCTTAGCTTCGTCAGTAGGATTCAATGCTCTGGATCTTCGGATCGTTCTCCATGAACCTACCTTAACTCTAGAAGCACTGCCTAAACCAGCAATTCGTCCCTATCCCCTGCAATCCGTCACCCCTTGGACAATGAGAGATGGTACCCCTGTCACTATTCGTCCTATTCGTCCTGAAGATGAGCCTTTAATGATTCAGTTTCATCAGACCCTCTCCGAGGACAGCGTCTATTTGCGTTACTTTCACATGATGAAATTAAGTAGGCGTACTGCCCACGAAAAGTTAACCCGGATCTGTTTCATTGATTACAATCGGGATATGGCATTGGTAGCAGATCATAAACATCCTACTACAGGAGAACATCAAGTTTTAGGTGTAGGACGTTTAAGTAAAATGCACGGTGTTGATGAGGCGGAATTTTCCCTCCTGGTTAGTGATTCCTGTCAGCGTCAAGGTTTGGGAACAGAATTATTGCGACAACTGGTGGAAATTGGACGCGATGAGGGCATTAAACGCATTAAAGCCGAAATTCTCCCTATAAATCGAGCCATGCAACGAGTAAGTGAAAAACTAGGCTTTCGCGTCCGTCGTGTC
>JBFRWL010000134.1:0-5557 GCA_051439565.1 Prochloraceae cyanobacterium | reverse complement strand
GTCCAGCAGACATTATTGCAATTTGGCAAGGAGGAATTGCAATCCACGGTGCAATCATCGGAGGGGCGATCGCGACTTTAATTTTTTCCCGTCTCAATAAGATATCTCTGTGGCAATTGCTGGATCTAGTGGCGCCTTCTCTAATTTTGGGACAAGCGATCGGCAGATGGGGCAATTTCTTTAATTCTGAGGCTTTTGGCAGACCCACAGATTTACCTTGGAAGCTCTATATTCCTGAGATTAATCGTCCTCTAGAATATGCAAATTATGAATATTTTCATCCAACTTTCTTGTATGAATCGCTATGGAATTTGGGTGTGTTCGCGATCATTCTATGGCTCTTTTTCTGGGGATTAAAACATAAAGATCGCTTGAAAACAGGGACATTGGCTTTTGTCTATATGATCTCTTATAGTGCTGGTCGCTTTTGGATCGAAGGCTTACGCACTGATAGTCTAATGTTGGGATTTTTACGAATTGCCCAAGTAGTGAGTTTGATCGCGATCGCCTTTGGCATCCTCGGCTTGGTTTGGCTCTATGTCTTCAAACGTCCGCTACCCGATACTGTAAAAGGTAAGAGGTAAGAGGTAAAATGAAACCCCAAGTATTTATCATCGGTGCTGGACCTGGAGATCCTGAATTATTGACGGTCAAAGCGCATCGGATTATTTCTCAAGTAGATGTAATTTTGTATGCCGACTCTTTAGTCCCCAGGCAAATTTTACAAAATACTCGCTCTGATTGCGAACTCATTAAAACAGGAAACAAGACCCTAGAGGAAATTGTGCCGCTTATGATTGCCAAAGTACAACAAGGTTTATCTGTGGCGCGATTGCATTCTGGGGATCTTACCCTCTATAGCGCGATCGCAGAACAAATGAGATTATTAGCCGCAGCGAAGATTCCCTTTGAACTAATTCCAGGAATCAGTGCTTTTCAAGCTGCCGCTGCCAAGTTACAGACCGAGTTAACTGTCCCAGAATTGGTGCAAACAATTATTTTAACCAGAATATCTGGTCAAGCTTCTCATGTTCCCGACACCGAAGATTTAGCCTCTTTAGCTGCTCATAAATCTAGTTTATGTTTGTATTTAGCGGCTCGTCATGTGGAACAATCCCAAACCAAACTTTTAGAGCATTATCCTGCTGATACCCCAGTAGCAGTCTGTTATCGTGTTGGCTGGAGCGATGAAAAAATTTGGTTAGTTTCCCTAGCAGAAATGGCGAAGGTTACCCAAGAAAATAATTTAATTAGAACCACTCTATATCTGATTAGTCCTGCGCTCCAAGAAGTTACAGAAGCTCGTTCTCGGTTATATCATCCAGAACATTCTCACCTTTTTCGGCCATCTGATGTGAAAATTGTCTGAATAGCCGAGGCTTTAAATGACCGCTATTAATTGTAAATAATTATTTAGATGAAGTCAACTAAGTCATAAAATATCACTAAAATCAGTAGTATCAACTGATTAAAAGTTAATATTTAGTTAGGCTAAGTGTGCTTATGCCGTTTCACAACTAAAAAATATTAACTTGAGGTATTAAATTATGTCAGAAGAAATTCAAATACGAGATGCCGATGGGTCCGAAAATGTCTCTAAAGGATCTGTTGCTAGGTCAACACAGCTAAGCTCAGAGGTGACCTTAAATGCCTTAAGCGCTGTACAAGCTGAACGATTGAGCTTGGACGAACTTGAAGCCAGAGAATCTAGATATGGTCAACGTAAACCTATGGGACCTCCTATGGCTGAAGATACATCGTCAGTCACTGCGCGAGCTGAAACCCCGGACCTAGTTGAACCAATCGAGCCCATGCAAATTCCAGAAGAATGATACAGGAGAATAACAATGCCCCCAGGTGATTTCGTACTATTTAAAAATATAGGTCTTGACGATGTGGCGACTGGAGTCCAAACATCAACCATTAATGAACCAAGTGTGTTCAACAACGGTCAGCAGATCTATGTAACTGGTAACTGGTTTGCCAGCAAATCTGTTGATAACGGCAGTAGTTGGCAATATGTCTCTCCTTTTACAACTTTGCCCAGTGCTGCCGGCGGTTTTTGCTGCGATCAATTAGCACTCTACGATCCCAGCCGTGACTTATCTTTTTGGTTATTGCAGTATCGAAGAGGTGCCAACAGAGAGAATATTTTTCGCATTGCTATTAAGCGAGGAGCAACTTTAGGGAATAACTCATGGTATTGGTATGACTTTGCCCCTAGTGACGTCAACAATGGCTGGGCTGGACTATGGTTTGACTATCCTGACATGGCACTAAGCGATAATCAACTCTGGATAACTTTTAATGTCTTTAACAGTGATGACCGCTGGCAGCGGGCTGTAGTATTTCGTTTTCCTCTAGACGAATTAGCCTCAGGAGCTTCCCTCGACTATGACTATTGGTCAAGCACGAGCTATGGTTCTTTGCGTTTGGTTCAAGGCGCAGAAGATACTATGTACTGGGCAAGTCATAATAGTAATTCACAAATTCGGCTGTTTAGCTGGCCTGAGACTAGTAACAATGTCAGCTGGTGGGATATTAATGTCAATCGCTGGACTGGTGGGAATGGTTATTCAGCACCAGGTCCTGACGGTAACAATTGGCTAGCTCGTACTGATCGTCGTATTACTGGCGGATGGTTAGCTCGCGGGATACTCGGATTTATGTGGTCAGTAGACAGGAGTGGAAATCGACCCTTGCCTCATATTCGGGTAGTTCGCATCAATGAATTAAGCAAAGCTGTTGTCGATCAACCTGATATTTGGAGTAATAATGCAGCCTTTGCTTATCCAGCCGCTTGTCCTAATGATCGCGGTCACGTAGGCGTTACGATGTTTTTCGGTGGCGGAAGTTACAATCCTAGCCATGTCGTGGGGATTTGGGATGACTTCTCTAATGGCTGGGAGCTTGTTTTTAGTCGCCAGGGCACTAATGGTCCCCCCAGAGGATTTTGGGGTGATTATATTAACTGTCGGCGGCATTCTCCTGATGGATTGACCTGGATTGCTTCTGGTTACACCCTCCAAGGTGGTACTCAGCAAAGGAATATTGAACCTCAGTATGTACATTTTGGGCGGCGGCGCAATCAACCAGCTGTCAATCGTTTATCGAATATTTAACTGTGATGGCAGCTATCCGATTTTACCTAATTACTTTTGCTGCACTAACTATCGTAGCTTGTTCAGGCTTAGGCAGTTCTGAGAATAATTGGGGGATAATTTATGGAGAGGTCATTGCTGGACCAAGCTGTCCCGAGCAAATAGATATGTCTGACTGTCAAGATCAGCCCGTAGAAGGTGCGCGGTTGATCTTGCTTGATGCTAATTCTCAAGAAGTCAATCGCATTCAATCTGATAAAAACGGACAGTTTTCGATCCAAGTTCCTTTCGGCTACTACTATTTGGTTCCAATGCCAGTTCGAGGATTAATGGGCACTCCAAATAAGTTTCCAGTCACTATTGAGCAAAAAAAATTACCTGCTCCAATCACTATCAAGTATGACACAGGGATTCGTTCTGTGACCCCTCCATCTTTAGATTAAGCGGTTGCCAAGCTTTTAGGCTATTTAGATTATTAAGAAATTTGAGTAATCATTCTATGAATCACTTTAGGAAAATTCTTCCTATTACGTTCGCTGATTTCGTTGTTCGCTCTGCCTACCAAATGGGGAAAACGCCCCTTCTGCCAATTTTCGCGGCTTCATTAGGAGCTAATGATACCTTTCTTGGTCTAATTGTCTCTATCTCCACTTGTACTGGAATGGTACTCAAGCCCCTAATTGGGGCTTTTTCTGATCTGTTTGGACAGCGACTTTTGATCTTAGTGGGAACCACTTTTTTCATAGTGATGCCATTTTCTTATCAGTTCATCCATACGCCGACGCAACTTGCCTATATTCGTATTATTCATGGTCTTGCTACCGCTATTTATGGTCCTGTGACTCTAGCTTATGTTGTTCAACAATCGCCAAAGTATATCGCCGAACGTTTAGGCTGGTTCAGTATTGCCAGAGGTGCAGGATATATAGTTGGTCCGATGGCAGCTAGTTGGCTACTTTTAAAGTTAGAGCCAGCTAATGTCTATACGATTACTGGCTTTCTCAGTATTTTTGCTTTTATTCCTATTATGACCATGAGAAAGTCTGTTGTCGCTCAAGAGTCTCTTCCAGGGCATATACCACCTCAAACCCCATGGTTTCGGCAAGTTTGGCAAACATTAAGGCTCGGAGGGCGTAACAATTCTACCTGGCTAGCGGGGAGTTTGCAGGCTATTATGTATGTTGCACTATATGCAGTTAAGGCATTTCTCCCTGTATATGCAGTATCTCAAGAGATTAATATAGCCATGGTAGGTAGTCTCTTTGCTCTTCAAGAGATTATACATCTACTTTTTAAGCCTTGGGGTGGTAGAATAGGTGATCGGCAAGGATATATTCTGATTGTTTCTGTTGGTTTAATCTCGTTAGGATTAGCTCTTTCGATTTTAATTTATACCCAAAACTATTTCTGCCTCCTAGTTGCTTTTATTGTGATGGGTTTGGCACAGGCATTAATAGTGCCCTCAGTGATCGCCTTTCTCTCTGAAAGAACAGAACATAATAGTATGGGAGCAACCCTTGGTTTTCTGGGCACATTGAATAACGCGGGGAAAGTGGTCGGTCCTATTATTGCAGGAATATTAATGAATTGGCTACATTACTCTCTAACTTTTCGGTTTCTGGGCATTTTTTTGGTGCTGGTGGCGATCGGATTATGGATAAGTGATAAAAAGATCGGAAAAATGTAGCTAGCATCACCTTTTGCTGTCAGAGATAAAGCTAAACCTAGATTTTATAATCAAAACTATTTCTTGCTTTTTCTCTTTTGTTAAACTAATGCCTTTTGACTTCTACGATCCCGAAGAATTTTATGATGAACTATTTGTCTCCAGAGGTAAGCCGCGATCGCATTCGGTTTCTTTGATCGAACATATGACCAGTTTAGGCATAGAACAATTAGAACAACAGCGTCTGACGGCAGAAATTGCCCTATATAAACTGGGGGTAACTTTTACTGTCTATAGCGACAATCGCGGTGTCGAAAAAATATTTCCCTTTGATATTATTCCCCGCATTATACCCGCTCAAGAATGGTCTCGACTCGAAACAGGACTTAAACAAAGAATTCAAGCTCTCAATTTATTTTTAAACGATATTTACGGTGAGCAAAAAATAGTTCAAGATGGCAAAATTCCCGCAGAAGTAATCAATACCGCTTCAGGATTTCTTCAGCCTTGTGTGGGAATCAAACCCCCCGCAGGAATCTGGTGTCATATTACGGGGACAGATTTGGTACGAGATAAAGATGGTGGTTGGTATGTTTTAGAAGATAATTTGCGATCGCCTTCTGGTATTTCCTATGTACTGGAAAATCGCCGCGTGATGAAAAGCACCTTCCCCGAAATCTTTCAAACGATGGCAGTCGCTCCAGTAGATGATTATCCCAGTCAATTATTAGAAACTTTACTCAATTTAGCACCACCTCAATTACCCAACCCGATGGTAGTTGTGCTAACT
>JBFRWL010000133.1:0-7264 GCA_051439565.1 Prochloraceae cyanobacterium | reverse complement strand
GCTCTGGAGTGTTTTCTGCTTGAGCTGGTTTCGATAAACACAGAGAACCTGATAAAGTCAGAATGACTCCTAAAGCAGAGACAGGCAGGCTATTAATTTTCTTTAACACTTCTACACACCAAATAAAATAATAAGTTATCAGTATCTTTGTTAGTTGTTTATTATTCCCTAATCATGGCAACTTTCCTAGCCAGACAAGGTTAATTCAATGTTCAGAAAAACCGAGTAGAACTCGATCATTGCTGCTGAGGGAAAGCTGCGCAATTAACTACGCTCAAATTAGGGAATCAGAGGAGCTGTTAATTTTATCTTTTGTCCACTTCTGAAGATAGTCATAGTTACCTTTTGTCCCGGAACAATTTGTCTTAATCTTCGCTCAATTCTGTCTAAGTTGCTTTCGGATATTTCAATGCCATCCAAGGCAAGAATAACGTCTCCTCCTACTATCAGGGTTTCCTCGCCAACAGTCGCTTCGGTAGTTCCTGCTTGCAAGCCAAATTTAGCAGCTGGTGAGTTCTGGGCAATTCGTTGAACTAAAATTCCCATCGATTGAGGAAGATTAAATATACTGGCCAAGTCTTCAGAGAGCAGATAACTTTCTAATCCCAGCCATGCTGTGGGCTTTTCTAGGAGCAACTCCCTGGTAGCGTTAGAACTAACAGCAAATCCCAATCCCTCATAACTTCCCGAACGAGATAGCATATGGGTTACTATACCAATTACTTCGCCTTCGAGATTAAACATCGGACCGCCAGAGTTGCCCACATTGATAGCTGCATCAGTTTGCAATAACTCTACTGACAGTAAGTTACCGTAAAGGACTTTAGAATTCCGGCGGGCACTAATATAACCTACAGTCAGAGTTTGACTGACCCTCAAAGGAGCACCCACAATGAAAATTTGCTCTCCTACCTCTACACGCTCAGAATTACCTAGCTTAGCAACTACAGCTTGAGCAGGCAAGCGCTCTAGCTGTAAGAGTGACACATCTGCTGGTGGTGCTGAGGAAACTACTCTAGCTGGAATTAACTCTCCATTAGGGAATTCAACCACAATTTGCTCGGCAGTCTGAACTAGATGAGCTGCAGTCACGACTTTGCCATCCTTAGATATTAGTACCCCAGAACCAAATCCAGAAATGTTGAGGGACTGTTGTCCAGAAGAGAGTATCGCTTCTGTTTTTGTTGTGCGAACAACTACTACTGAAGAATTGACCCGCTTAAAAATTTCTGCGATGGTTTCTGCTTTGACTATTGTCCCATGTTGGAGAAAAAAGCCAATAATTAATATTCCAATCCAACGCATTCTCATAAATTTTTTCAAGCATTTACCGCCAATATCTTCTCACAATAAATTCCACGTGAGTTCGACGAAAAAAAACCAAATGGTTAAGGCGAGGAGTCAGGAGTTTATTTCTCCCCACACTCCCAACACTTCCCGTAAGCCTCAACCAAGAAATTCGATGTTGACCAGTTTATCACTTACGGTTGGGGAATCTTCCAGCCACAAGGTACGGTTTAACGAATCTAAAAACATTTAACTATACAATAAAATTAACGTATAGACAAGAGAAAGTGAGCTGTTGTCGCTCTCCTTTTTTGGCGTTGGCTTCAACTCACGCATCCTAGAGATTAAGCAGGATATAACTTGAATCTCTAGGAAGGAGAAAATTTATGAATATCGCTGCTGCCCTCTTCGGGAGAAACTTGAAACCACAGGAAACCAAATTGCTACTTCCCGTGCGCAATATCGTGCTTCTGCCAGGAATTACCTTACCTGTAGTGGCAGGTCGTCCTCGTTCTATCGCGGTAGCTGAGTCAACGATGATGACTGAGCAAAAAGAGCTGATCGTAGCTGCTATTCGTCCAGAAACCGCCAAGCGACTACAAAAAGACGAGAATGCCGAAATAGAAAGCCTAGAACAACTCTATCCCATTGCTACTTTGGCAGTGGTGCCAAAAATGCTCCGGTTGCCTATTGGTCCGATCCAGCTAATTGTAGAGGGTAAAGAGCGAGTCAGAATTACCCAATTGTTGCAGACCCATCCTACCTACGCAGTCAAATTTGAACGGCTACCAGCACTCACTGAGAAAGAAGCGATTAAAAAAGGCTCTCAACAGCAAACGATCGCAGCCCTAATTAGCGGGATAAAATCACTTTGGCAAGAAGCTGCTTCTCTCAAGCCTAACTTTCCTGAAGAAGTGCTAGCAGTCTTGTTAAATAGCGACGATCCGGCACAGTTAGCTTACCAGACTTCGATTCTGCTACAGCAGGAAGTTCCCCAGATGCAGGCGCTACTAGAACAAGACGACCTAGAAATGCTACTGCGTCAGATTTTGGCTGATTTGCAAAGAGAGGTAGAAGTTCAGCGCTTGCGCGGCGAAATTCTTGGGGAAACGAAAAAGGAAATCGATCAAAAACAGCGAGAATTCATTCTGCGGGAACAATTAAAGAAAATTCAAGAGCAATTGGGAGAGGGAGATTCAGAGAGCAAGGAAATTGATGAGTTGCGGGCGCTGATGAAAGAGGCTAGCTTGCCTGAAGCCGCTGAAAAACAAGCTAAACGAGAATTAGCCCGCCTGGAACGTGTTGGAGGCAATTCGGCAGAAGGGGGCGTTATTCGCACTTACCTAGACTGGCTGCTAGAAATGCCTTGGAGTAAGACAGTAGAGGACAACCTCGATCTCCAACAAGCCAGAGAAGTACTGGATGCCGATCACTATGGTCTGAGCAAAATTAAAGATCGCATCATCGAACACCTAGCAACCTTCAAGCTCAAACAAATGGCAGCAGGTATTGCACAAGAAGAAGAAGGAAAAGAAAAAGCACCTGCTAGCTACAGCGTCGGTACGGTAATTTGTTTTGTTGGCCCGCCAGGGACAGGTAAAACTAGCTTGGGTCGTTCTATTGCCCGCGCGTTGGGTCGTCCCTTCGAGCGAATTAGCCTCGGCGGACTGCGAGATGAAGCAGAGTTAAGGGGACACCGCCGTACCTACATTGGTGCCATGCCGGGGCGCATTGTGCAAGCACTGCACCGTGCTGGGGTGAACAACCCGTTAATTATGCTCGACGAACTGGATAAGGTGGGGATGGACTATCGCGGCGATCCCGCCTCGGTATTGCTAGAAATACTTGACCCGCAGCAAAACCACAGTTTCCGAGATCTGTACCTGGATCTGAACTTCGACCTGTCTCAAGTAATGTTTATCGGGACGGCGAACGATCTCGCTCGCGTACCGCCACCGCTTTGGGATCGGTTGGAAATTATCGAACTATCAGGTTATTCTCAACAGGAAAAACTGGCGATCGCGCAAAAATACCTTTTACCTCGTCAACTGGAAAAGGCGGGACTGCCAGAGGACGCGATGCAACTCTCAGCAGAAACCCTGCGCCAAGTTATCGAACTTTATACCCGCGAAGCAGGGGTGCGCAAACTGGAACAACAATTAGGTGCCTTGTGTCGCAAAGTTGCCGTCCGCTATGCTAATGGCGAAACCGAACCGACGATAATTCATCCTGAACAACTCGAAGATCTGCTAGGATCGCCGCGCTATCTGCGGGATGAAAAGCGCACTACTACTCAACCAGGTGTCGCTACGGGTCTTGCTTGGACGCTTCAAGGTGGAGAAGTTTTGTTTGTCGAAGCTGTTTTGTTACCCCAAGGTAAGGATTTGACTCTTACTGGTCAACTGGGGGATGTAATGCAAGAATCAGCTAGGATTGCTCGTTCTTATGTCTGGTCTCGTGCTGAAAAACTGGAAATTGACTTAAGTGCTTTTAAAGATAATGGCTTGCACGTACACGTTCCAGCTGGGGCAATTCCTAAAGATGGACCTTCGGCAGGGGTCACTATGATCACGGCGATCGCTTCTCTGTTGATGGGTCAATCGGTACGCACGGATACCGCTATGACCGGAGAAATTAACCTTAGCGGTGAAGTACTGCCGATCGGCGGCGTGCGCGAAAAGGTGTTAGCTGCTCATCGACTGGGAATCGAACGAGTATTACTGCCGCAACAAAACAAGAAGGATTTAGTTGACGTGCCAGAAGACGTGCGCGATCGGCTAGAATTTATCTTCTGCGATCGGATCGAACAGGTAATAGAAAATGCTTTAGTACAACCAGAGGCAGTTAAAAGCGATCGAGAGCGAGAATTAGTCACAACCACCAATAACAACAAAAAAAACAACCATCTCTGTTAAAAAATGTAAGCTATTACCTATCTCTGGTAAAAGTACCTTTTGCCAGAGGTCTGTTGTATGCGAATATTTTTACGATCGCTTTTGTTAACTAATATGATTGATGAAGGCTATATCAAGTATAAATGCAACTGGATTTATTCAGAGCCAGTCAGTCCAGAAGAAATTCGAGAACTCAATCAATGGAGAGATAAGTTATATCAATTAGGTTTAATTGGTATATATGATAGTGGAATTGGTTTTGGTAATCTCAGCATTCGCGATCGCCAAGAGCGCACCTTAGGTGACCGCGCAGCACCTCTTCGAAATCGACAACCAAAACAATTTATTATCTCTGGGACTAAAACTGGCTCTCTTCCATTTTTAACTGAGCGACACTATACCAAAGTTACTAATTTCGATTGGGAACGCAATTTTATTACTTGTGATGGACCAATTCAAGCTTCATCAGAAGCTTTAACTCACGCAGCTGTATATGTAGCTAACCCAGAAGTTAATGCGGTTATTCACGTTCACAATCTAGAAATGTGGCAAAGATTAATGGATAAAGTACCTACTACTGCTAGAAACTGTGCCTATGGTACTCCAGAAATGGCCAGAGAAATCATTAGATTATGTCAAGAAGATAAGGTCAAAGAGACAAAAATCATAGTTATGAGTGGACATGAAGAAGGAATTATTTCTTTTGGAAGTAATTTAGAAGAGGCTGGTAAGGTTTTGTTTAAATACTATAATTTTTCAGTTATCAATGGTAAATATGCCAATAATAAATAATTTCGAACTTGCGATTTGGTAGTAATAAAATACTAGCAAATATAGCGTTTCTCAAATAACTGAGGTACATCTTTATCAACCATAAACTATCAAAAATTAATAAAAATAAGAGGTTTATAATGTACCTAATGCAAATGAAGATCGCTATCCAATTATTTTTGGAGGTAAAGTTTATGCCTTTTTTTAAACATGAAAATGTTATGGAAATTTTTCAGCAAGATCCAAATCGTTATTTGCCGATTATCCAGTTTATCCAAACTGTAATGCGAGGAGAATCCTCTTTTAGTGCAGGTGAACGAGAATTAATCGCAGCCTATGTATCGGGTTTGAACGCTTGTGACTATTGTTACGGTGCTCATCAGGCAATTGCTGTTGACCTCAATGTCGATTTAAAATTGCTGGAAGCCATGCTGACAGATTTAGCTCAAGCTCCTATTGAGGAACGCCTCCAGCCTGTATTTGCTTTGGTGCGTAAGCTTAGTCTAAATTCTAGCAAAATCACAAAAGTTGATATAGACGCTGTTTTAGAAGCGGGTTGGGATGAAGGAGCTATAGAAGATGTTATCAGTGTTTGCGCCTTGTTTAACTTCCTGAATCGTCTTGTAGATGGCTACGGACTAAAACTACCCGATCGAGAAGAATTAGCAGCCATGGCTAAGATGATTAACGCTCGAGGTTATAAAGCTGTTTTACAGTCTTCCAATTAAAAGGAAACCTATCAGTATCAAAATGTTTTTATGAAAGCAGAATATTTAAAATTAAGTAAAATTATAGACTGGGAACATCCAGAGGTTTTGCAACTAGCAAAAAAACTATCAACTGGAAAAGAGGAAGTAGTAGCTATCGCTAAAACTTGTTTTGAGTGGGTTAGAGATGAAGTTCGCCACAGTTATGATTATCGCATGAATCCAGTTACTTGTAGAGCTTCTGAAGTTTTGAAAGCAAAAACAGGCTATTGCTATGCCAAAAGTCACTTGCTAGCTGCTTTGTTAAGAGCTAATTCAATTCCTGCAGGTTTTTGTTACCAAAGATTGAGTCTTCATGACGATGGAGAACCTTATAGCTTACATGGTTTTAATGCTGTTTACTTACCAGAAATTGGTTGGTATCGCATCGACCCCAGAGGCAATAAACAGGGTGTTAATGCTCAGTTTACACCACCACAAGAGCAACTAGCATTTACTATTCGTTTTCCTGAAGAAGTAGATTGCCTAAAAATTTTTGACGAACCTTTACCTACTATAGTTAAAGCTTTGGATAGTTACACTACTTGGGATGAATTGTTAAATAATCTACCAGACATTCCAGCAGAAAAACTGAGCGAGTATAATAACTCACGGTTCGCTGATTTTTTTTGAAGTTAGAAGAATTAGCTGAAAAGATGAATTCTATCTTATTTCCGATAGGAGTTGACTCTAATTGCTGATATGATTCTTGCTACTGTCGCAGCTAATTTGCTAAAAGAATCGTGGAGCGCATAATTTCCCTGTTAGGATTATTAGTTTTCTTGGGTTTAGGATATGCTTTCTCAGTAAAACGGACAGCAGTACGCTGGTCAACCGTGCTGTGGGGTATTGGCTTGCAGCTCATTTTAGCTATCTTTATCCTGAAAACAACCCTGGGATTAACAATATTTCAGTTTCTGGGCGATCTTGTCAGACAGTTCCTCGACTTCTCTGATGTAGGGGCAAAATTTGTTTTTGGAGAAGGTTTTGAAGAACATTTTTTTGCTTTTAAAATACTGCCTACAATTATCTTTTTCTCCTCTTTTATCGCCCTATTCTACCACTACGGTATCTTACCAAGGATTGTGCGCTTTCTGGGCTGGATGATGATGCGCACTATGAAAACTTCAGGGGCTGAATCTCTCAGCTGTGCTGCTAATATTTTCGTCGGGCAAACCGAAGCCCCACTCATGCTCAAGCCTTATATCAAATCTCTCACACTCTCAGAACTGCACGCGGTAATGACGGGGGGATTTGCTACTATTGCTGGTGGAGTTATGGCAGCTTATATTTCTTTTGGCATTTCACCAGAACACTTAATTGCAGCTTCGGTGATGTCTGCACCAGCAGCATTGGCAGTTTCTAAGTTGTTTTATCCAGAAACAGAAAAAGCTCAAACTTCAGGAATAGTTGATGTTGAGATCGATCAAGTTAGCGTTAATGCAATTGATGCGGTGACGGGAGGGGCGATCGACGGACTGAAATTAGCCCTCAATGTGGGAGCAATGTTAATTGCTTTTTTAGGATTATTAGCATTTGTTAATGGCGTGTTGGGCTGGATAGGAG
>JBFRWL010000132.1:0-3479 GCA_051439565.1 Prochloraceae cyanobacterium | reverse complement strand
CAATATCGATAGCGTAGCCACTTGGAACAATTATCAGATGATTGCTACTAATTCTCCCACCGCCATTCCTACCGGATATGGGGGAGCTTACCACGATAATTTTGGAACCGCTATTAATGCTGATGCTCGCAATCCCTTATTTGTGTTTGCTAGCTACATTGCTCACCTGCGACAAAACCACTTGGCTTTGAGGCAGCACAAATATGCTGATTTGATTATGGATGCTGGGGATGATGTTACCTACCTGTTCAAGAAAAATGACGGCTATAGCGATTTATCAAGTAGCGATCGCTGCGTATGGTTGCGCATTGATGGCAGTGAGGTGCAAGACCATGATTTTTTGGTGTTAATTAATATGCATTCTGAAGTAGTAAATTTTTATGTTCCTTCTCAGGAATCTGCCCAAAACAATCAACCCAAACAATGGATTCTGTTAATCGATACGGCTGCTTGGGCTGAAGCCAACTCTAATTGCTGGTCAGTGGAGGAAACTTCCTCGATCAGTGATAATTATCAGGTCAATCCCTTTTCAGTGGTAGTTTTGGAGGAAGTTGAACAATAAACCTGATAAGAAGGGCACATTTCGTTGGTGTCTTGAGGTTTTCGCGACGGATATGAGCGTGCATATAGCCATTTGCTATAAAGTTTCCATTTGAGATGTAAACTCAAAGTGTTTTCCCAATAAGCTTTTCAGAGCTTTTGCTGTTCACGAATCATTTGGAAACGCTATAGGAGGTTGAGCCGCCTATGCGTGTTTTGTCTTTACATTTGGAAGTGTCTGAAGTGGAAATTAAGTGAGAGAGTGTTAATGACAACGATCGGCAAGCAATTAATCCCAATTATTGTAGTTATCCCAGGATTTTGGCTCTCAGTTCTCAATAGCTCTGTAGCTGCTGAAAATAGCCAGCAAGTAACATCAAGAAAAAATTCGCAGCTAACAACCGTCCCTGAGATGGTAGAGTCAACCATAGCTCAAATCATTCCCACCGAGGCAACAGATGCTTCCGATTCTGGGGACGAGACTCAAGAGAGTGAATCAGAATCAGTGTTGTCCCAAGCACTGGAAGTAGCTGACTCAATTAAAGATCCCCAGCGACGTGCAACTGTTTTAAGTGATGTGGCTTTGCAATATGCCACGATCGGGCAAATCTCCAAGGCAACTGACATTCTCGAGCGAGCTTTAGAGACAGCAGGAACTATAGAAGATACCCCAACCAAAATCTCTATAACCAGTTCAATTGCACTCAAATATAAGGCTATTGGTCAAGAGGAGCAAGCTGCTGAGCTCTTAGCTGAAAGCACTTCGGAGATCGAGGCGATCGAAGATCTTCAAACTCAAGCCAGTTTATTCACAGAAATTGCCCTGAAATATGCCGAACTCGGGCGCTCCCAAAAAGCTAAAGAACTATTAGCCCGCAGCCAACAGGCAGTAGCACAAGCCGCACTACCAGAAGCTACCTTTCCCTTCAAGCCTACTCCTTTATCAGGTAGGTTGTTTTTCGGAGCGAGAGTTTTCTCTGGTCTAAATTCTGAAAATGCTCTCGATATAAGTTTGGATTTGGAACAACAGTTTGCTACCGATTCTTTTAAAATAGATTTGGACTTTAGAACTGACTTTGATAGCGCTCGCTCTACTCAGCAGAGACGAACCAGATATTTTCTCGATGCAGTATACAAACATCACTTCGATGAAACTTGGTCATATGTGGTCAGAACTGTTTTCCTCAGTGACGAGGATGAGAATATCAACGCCGATTGGGGTTTTTATACTGGACCGTCAATCAATCTGATGCGTAAATCTTCCGGACAAACATTAGATTTTTTTCTGGGTTTAGGGGTGCAATATGAAGATGCAGTAGGGAAAGAAAATGATACCAATTTCCCTGTCATCCCTGTGGGATTAGTTTACCGAGATACTTATTTCGATTTTCTCGAATTTCGCCAAGGACTTCTCTTTACATTTCCAGTGTATGAGGGTGCTGACTATCGTTTGCTATCCAGAACCAGACTAGAAATTCCCATCACTCAAAGATGGGCTCTCACTAGCTATATTGACTACGTCTTACGGGGCATCCCACCGACAGATAAACCTAATTCAACGCTAGATTTTGTAACTGGTTTGACTTACAGATTTTAAGGTCTTTTTGGAGTTAAGAACAATCTTGGAAATCTAGTTAAAGTCCATTGAAACTTACTTGAAATCTTAGACAATAAATTTATTTCTTGGTCCATTGTGTTTACAATAAAATGGTCTTGTCTCTGTGCAACCTTGGCAAGATTTTACGGTAAAATTATTGGATAATTTATCTGATTGTCTTCATTAAATAATCACTAATTTAATAAATTATGTTTAAAAATCTAGCTGGGGTTATTACTTACTTAAAAAGTCGATTGTCGGCAGCAAACCGCTTTATCCTAATCGCCCTGCTG
Organism: Prochloraceae cyanobacterium; assembly: GCA_051439565.1. Classification (GTDB taxonomy): domain Bacteria; phylum Cyanobacteriota; class Cyanobacteriia; order Cyanobacteriales; family JBFRWL01; genus JBFRWL01. Next base: position 1,049 of record JBFRWL010000132.1, on the reverse strand, counting down.
ACCTGTACCTTGACCCTAACTTCGATGCCAGCCACAGTGGGTCAAATTCCTTTCTTACCAACGTCTAGTAACCAGACAACTACCGAAACTCCTGGATGGGATCTCAACAAAGCTGAGCGCTGTGTCAAGTACTGGTGTAGTGATGTTTACTTTTACCAATTCTCTACTACTACTCCATTGTCTGCGGACTTGACCTTAGCTTCCCTACGACAGGAAAATCAATCTGAGGTAGAAGTCGCCCAAGCTTTGGAGGAGCGAGCCAGATTAGTTCAGGGAATTGTCAGAGATATTTTCACAAAGATCATTAGTTGGAAAACTATTCCTGAAGTTGACTTTGTTGAGGATTGGAAATTCTGGTTACCAACAAAGATAAAATTCTGGTTACCAACACAGGTACAATCTTGGTTGCCGACACGGGTACAATCCCCGCATCCCTGGACCCCGAGAATCGAAGTGGGCATTGAACAAGGTCAGACGGTTCTCTACGCACCCGCCCAACCAGAATTAGGTCTAGCACCACAGACGATTGTTACTGTGACTGGGATCGATGCTAAAGCCAATGGAACAACGAAGGAGAAATTAGCTGAATCTTGGCAAACTAACCTTCGCCTGTCCTTGAGTTCGGCACTCTGGGGACATGAGCTAAATGTGCAACATCCTTGGTTGCGGCAGAAACTAGCAGTTGCGATCGCGGCAGTGGCACTGGTGCTGATCTCGATAATTAACGGAATTCTGTGGCTGCTCGCTCGATGGCGCAAATACCTCAAGGGGCAAATAGAGAACCTCACTGACTCCCTGACGATCGATCCCGAAGCTGTCTCACTTGACAAAGATCCCGAAGCCATCTCAGAGGAGAAGATAGATGCTATCGTTGCTCCAGATGGCGCCACCCCAACGGAGTCGGATACTTCCTCCCCATCAGAGGCAATGGCATCCGAGCCGGATGATTCGACATCGATGCCAGTAGAACCTAAATCAGACGTGCATCCACAGGTCAACCCACCAACAAAAAAAAGCCTCTTCGATCGTATTGGACCCATAAGTAGACC
>JBFRWL010000131.1:0-10253 GCA_051439565.1 Prochloraceae cyanobacterium | reverse complement strand
TTTGGGTAAAAACTATCTTTGCTCTGGGTTGAAGTCGCAGGATGCTTTGTCATTAGCCAACTTCCAAAGAGTTTTTTCGTGTTTATGTCGGGATTAAGATTTTTCCTAATCTCGTTGATAGTTTATTACAACATTGTTGGTTTGTTGCAACTTTATATAATTTTTATTCAATTTAAACTGTAATTTCTACTACGCGATTATTATATAGACTCATAGCCTTTGCTAAGCCTTGAGTAAGACTCAATTCCACTGCCTCTCGAACAATTTGCAGCACGGAAGACATTAGTTCAGCTTCAGTAGAGGAAAATTTTCCCAGAACGTGAGAGATATTCTCTTTCTTACTATTAGATTTACCAATACCAATCCGCAGACGGGCAAAATTTTGGCTGCCAAGGTGAGAGATAATCGACTTCATGCCATTGTGTCCGCCAGCAGAACCAGATAAGCGCAGTCGCAGCCTTCCTATTGGTAAATCCATGTCGTCATAAATCACTAGAATCGACTCTGGGGATAGTTTATACCAATCAACCACTGCTCTGACTGACTGCCCCGAACGATTCATGTAGGTAAGGGGTTTGAGCAAGCGAATCTTTTTTCTATTGGGAGAGACTCCTTCTGCAAACAAGCCTTGAAAGCGGCGATTTTTCTGCCAGGAACACTGCCAAGACTCGGCCAAGATATCGATCGCCTCAAAGCCAATATTATGGCGCGTCTTATCGTATTTTGATTCTGGATTGCCCAAACCTACAATTAGTTGAGGAATAAATAAATTATCCATGTTTAAGTTGGTTGTTCAAATAGAGTCTCTAGATAGACACGCGCACAAGCACGATAGTTTTGAGCAGCTTCAGTTGTTCTATTATCTCCATTTTGGAGTAAGAACAGGGAGAGCGCAGCAGCAAATACGCGGTCTTGATCCCAAGTGGGATGGGTTTCTAGGTAGTTTGTCAAAGATTGATGTAGTTCTTCGGGTATTTCTGCCAAAATGCTGATCGGTGTATTCATAATTACCTCGATTTTTCAAATTCCAGAGATTAGTAAGTAGAGATTAAAGAGTTTTTGGAAGATACAGATAGAGAAAAAAATGTGTTATTTTCTTTTCTCCTCTGCTTCTTGCTCCCTGCGACCTGCTGCCATAAGTTTGCAATCTACTGACATTGTTTACTTATCGGTCGCACTATTTTCATCTGAGAGGGGGTGGGTTTGTCAATGCTACGAAACGTTACAAAAGCTGCAAGAAAAGATCTAGGTTTACGAAATAATAAGGCTTTTGCCTCAGTTATTGTTACACAAATTAACAAGATTTGAGTATAAATCGGCAGAGTCAAACTCAAGAACAAAAATCCACTACTTGATGATAAAGACTTGATTTGAAGACGATCGCCTGTGGAAAAGCCTGGGTAAATTGTGGAAAACTGAGAAAAACTTTGTGGAAACAATGGGGAAACAATGGGGTAAAAAGAGGTCAAAAAATAAGAATTGCAAAGAATTCTCTATACGTGTCTAACTTAGCGATCCCCAACAGCTGAAATTCAGATCTAGCCTAACTTCTCGACGAAATTAAACAGTTTTGTCTTAAGGGTTTCGATTGTTACAATCTATTTACGATCGCCACTTTGGTTTGAACCATTGAAACTAATTGTTTCTTAATCGCTTGCTTAAACTTTGAAATAAAAGTTGTATTGCTAGAGCGACTAATCCCACTGTTACCACGCCAAAGATACCAGTACCTAGAGCAGCGACTCCTACCACTAAAGTCCGAACTGCTGAAGAAATATTGATAATAAAAGGATTGCTAGATTGAATTGGCTTAGTAGCAAAAGTTTGGGCGATCGCGCTAGTCAGAAAATAAAGAGCGCTTCCCAAAGATCCAGAAATGACCGCACCTACCAAACAACTCCAAGGAGTTACCTTTTTTGTTTCTGTTTGAGTAGAGGAAGTTTCTGATTTTTGTTTGGAATTAGAATTACTCATAAATTTTATTATTTAACTTTTACTTATTAAGCTGTTTGCTAGAAGCAGCAACCTGAATTCCCGTACCAGATAATTGTGCTATCCAAAACTCTAAATCTGGATCGGTAATTGTTTGTTTCACCTTTTGCTTAATTGCTTGTGCCTGTTCTTCGGACTCGCAGAGAGTAAATATTGTAGGACCAGAACCAGACATCATCGTTCCCAACCCCCCTGCACTTTGGAAAGCCTCTCGCAATTGCGTTACCTGTGCAAACTCTGGCAAAACAATTTTTTCTAGGTCGTTGTGTATTAGTTTGCCAATTTCTGCTCCATCTTTGTGAGCGATCGCCTTGACTAGCGGACCAGAATGCACCTGAGAAGTACGAGAGAGGACAGCTTCAGCATCGCTAAGATAGGAACTAGCAAACTGCTGTCGATAAGTTTGATAAGCCCAAGCAGTAGAGACGCTGAGATTGCGATATTTAGCCAAGACTGCCCAAAGATTATCTAAATCTGGAATTGGGTCTAATTGCTCGCCTCGACCAGTGGCGATCGCCGTCCCACCGGAAATGCAAAAGGCAATATCTGAACCTATCTTAGCAGCTAGCGCCTGTAATTCTGGCTGAGTTAGGCCTAGCTGCCACATCTGATTAATTCCTACTAATATAGCCGCAGCATCGGTAGAGCCTCCGGCTAAGCCTGCTGCGACGGGAATCTTTTTATCTATGTTAATTTCTACGCCGCCATAGCGAGCAAAAGCACGGGGAAATTCTTGGCTCATTAATTGTGCGGCTTTCCAAGCCAGGTTAGTCTGGTCTACAGGTACTTGGGGATGAGTGCAACGAACGCAGATCTGCTCGGTTTGGCTAGGGTATAAATCAATGCGATCGGCCAAGTCTATGCTTTGCATAATCATTACTAATTCGTGATAACCATCGGGGCGATCGCCGATAATTTCTAAATAGAGATTGATTTTAGCTGGAGCTATTAGAGAGTAAAAAATCATTAGTAGTTATTGTTAGTAAAGACGGAAGAGGGGGAGAGAGGGAGATAAGGGAGATAAGGGAGATAAGTAGGTGGGCATAAATAAATATAAAACCCAAATGAGACGTTAGGTGTTAGCTGGGATGTTGTTACCACTGACCCCTGACCTCTGACCTCTGACCACTCTCTCAACCATTTTCTAATTAATTTGACCGACCTACTTAAGGGGCATAAAATTACTTCCCACACTCCCCACACTCCCCAAACCTCTCTCTCAACCATTTTCTAATTAATCTGACCAACCTACTTAACTTAGATTTGTTCTAGCTGATTACTTAGAGCAATCCACTCTTGCACGCTTAAATTTTCAGCACGACTTTGGGGATTAATATTTAATTTTTCCAGTAATTGAGTAAGGCGATCGCTGTCGATTATGCTTTTTAAATTATTTTTTAACATTTTACGGCGATTGGCAAAACCCAGTTTTAGCAGAGTATCTAGATATTTGGGGTTAATTGCTGGCGTTGACACCACACTTGGAGTTAGCCTGACTACAGCCGAATCTACCTTAGGTGGTGGATAGAAAGCAATAGAGGGTACGTCGCAGATGTACTCGCAAGTGGCTAAATACTGAACCCTTACTGACAGGGCGCCAAAGGCTTTGGTTGCTGGTCGTGCTACTAGGCGTTGAGCGACTTCTTTTTGCAGCAGCAGTACGATTAATTCGTAGTTTGTCTGAACTGGTTGCGCAATTGTTCCTAATAGCTTTTCTAAAATTGGGCCAGTAATGTTGTAGGGGATATTAGCAACAACTTTATTCGGATTTTGGAAACGGGGAAAATCAACTAAATGAGTATCTAAATCGAGAGAAAGTATATCGCCTTGCAGCAGTAAGAAATTTTCTTCCTTTCCTAGGCTTTTGACTAATTTTTTACATAAGTCTCGGTCAATTTCTACCGCAACTACAGCTTCGACTTCTGGTAAAAGACGACGTGTGAGAATACCAGTACCAGGACCTATTTCCAACAGGCGATCGCTTTGACACAGTTGTGCCGCTGCTACAATTTTTTCTAGTGCTTGTTCGCTGCGCAACCAGTGTTGGGCAAAACGTTTGCGCGGTCGAGGCATACAGCTTGGTGGGGAGAGGGGGAGGGGGTGTGGGGAGTGTGGGGAGAGAGGGAGAAACACCTAACACCTTCCCACCACTATTTGTAGCTTTTGTTAATCTTGCTGTGCAAAGTAAGTTTCCAGAGCTTGAGCTACTATTTGATTCATTGGTGTTCCCTGCTCAATTGACATTTGCTTCAGACGTGTGAATAACTCGTCAGGTACTCCTACTCGATGCTGATTTTTTCTTCCTGTACCAGATTTTGCTGACTTTTGATAACTTCCTAATTTATAGGTGCTAGCAAATTCCCTAATTGTCTCGAAACCGACGCGCGAGCAAAACTCGCCAAAGCTTTCTCCATTGGTTTTATTTTTCTGGAAGTAAACGAAAATTGGCTCCAGAAATGTTTCTAAATCTTCAATGTTGAGCCGATCGACATAGGGTTGAGCTAGTTTTGTCTGATCTGGAGTTCCTCCTAGCCAGATCTGATAAGCGTTGGGTGCGCTACCGACGAATCCTAATTCTGCCATGTAGGGTCTAGCACAACCATTGGGGCATCCTGTCATGCGAATCACAAACTGCTCTTGCTCCATCCCCAGTTTGTTTAAGAGCGATCGAATTCGCTCTATGATGCCAGGGATTGCCCTTTCAGACTCGGTAATTGCCAAACCACAAGTTGGCAGTGCCGGACAAGCCATTGAATAGCGAATGAGGGGCTCAATTTTTTCCGGGTCGGTTACTATACCGTGTTGTTGGAGTATTTCTTCGATCGCTTGTTGTTCTAATGGCTCAATCTCATAAAGAATGACGTTGTGATTTGGAGTTAACCGCATGGGCAAGTTAAAGCGTTCGACGATCGTTCTCAACGCGGTTTTTAGTTGCAAGCTACCTTCATCTTTGACGCGGCCATTTTCAATCGAGATCCCGACAAATAGCTTGCCGTCTCCTTGTTCGTGCCAACCGAGGAAGTCTTGATATTTCCACTCTGGTAGGGGTTTGAAGGGTGCTATTTGTTTGCCGAACACGCCTTCTACTGTAGCTTTAAATTTATCCAATCCCCAATCGTGAATGAGATATTTCATTCTGGCATGACGGCGGTTGCCGCGATCGCCATATTCCCTTTGGGTTGCTACAATTGCTTTAATCAGGTCGTAGATATCTTGTTTATCTACATACCCAATCGGGTCTGCCATGCGTGCAAATGTTTCTTCTTTCCTGTGAGTCCGACCTAAGCCGCCGCCAGCGAGTACGTTACACCCTTCTAATTCCCCTTCTTCATTAGTTATTACCACCAAGCTGACATCATGGGTATAGAGGTCAACTGAGTTATCTCCTGGCACGGTAACGCAACATTTAAATTTGCGGGGCATATAGTGTTCCCCGTAAATTGGCTCTTCTTTATCTGAGAAGACGCCTCCGTTATTATTGGCTTGCCTAGCTGCTTTGACTTCAGGATCTTCTTCACCAGTAAGGAACTTTTCCCCATCTAGCCAAATTTCGTAATATCCGCCTGTCTGGGGTGTGAGTAGATCGGCAATTTTGTCAGCATATTCCCAAGCATATCGATACGCAACCTGGTTTTTCCAAGGAGCGGGTGGAGCCATGACATTGCGATTGAGATCGCCGCAGGCTCCTAGAGTAGATCCCATACTCCGAATGATAGAGGCGATCGTATGTTTGAGATTTTTTTTGAGAATGCCATGAAGCTGAAAACCCTGACGAGTAGTGACTCTTAGGGTGTGACTGCCGTACTCATCCGAGAGTTGATCCAAAGTTAGATATAGTTGCGGTGGAATAAATCCTCCTGGATTGCGGGTACGCAGCATGAACTGATAGTCTTTCTCCTGTCCCTTAACCCGGTTATCTCGGTTATCTTGCTGATAGGAACCGTGAAATTTGAGAATTTGAATGCCTTCTTCGCTAAAGTGTGTGCTATCTTGACCTAGCTCGGTAAGAACTGGTTCGCGCAGATAATTGCTGCGCTCTTTGATGCCTTCTAGCTTAGAAAGCTTACGGGTTGGTGACATCGGAGTTTTGACCATTGGATTACAAACTGGATCGCACTTAAAGTTTCTATTTACGGTGTATCGGTCATTATTGTGACGATCTTTCTCATCTTACCGTTAATAGTCTCCACGAACACTTTAAAAAAAATGGAGTTTTATGTTTTCTCCCCCCATGCTCTCCTGCCCCCTGTTCCCCCTTTTCCCACTACTCTGTTCGCCCTTAAGTGTGGGTATTGGGGGTAGACAAGAGCCAGAATCCTCCGAACAAGAAGAAAATATTTTGGCATTTAGTTCGAACTGGAAGCTCGTTGAATCCAAATTATCACTACTGCCAAGATAGCAATGAAAAGACCAACAACTCCTATGTAATCTATAAATTCCGCTCCCCGACCAACCGTAGGAACGAAGGAGATTGTTTCTGATTCTTCTTCTCCTTCTCCTACTTCTGATTCTTCCGAATGATGTTCGTGCTTACTCCCGTGTTTGTGTTCTGATTCTTCGGAGTGATGTTCGTGTTTGCTCTCGTGCTTGTGTCCTGATTCTTCGGAGTGATGTTCGTGCTTGCTCTCTTGTTTATGTCCTGATTCTTCGGAATGATGTTCGTGCTTAGTCTCGTGTTTGTGTACTGGTTCTTCGGAGTGATGTTCGTGCTTGCTCTCTTGTTTGTGTGCTGGTTCTTCGGAATGATGTTCGTGCTTGCTCTCGTGTTTGTGTACTGGTTCTTCGGAATGATGATGGTGTTCTGATTCTTCGGAGTGAGATTCGTGTCCTTGTGCAATTTCTAATTTTTCTGATAAATATTCTTCTGTATATTCGCTTTCTAATGTTTGAAGTTCAGCTTTTGCCAAAAGCCACTTTGATACAGTATGAGTTTCTAGTAAAGTGCTGGAGCGGAAAGTAGTATTGACTGAATTTAAGTTCTGCATTGTTTTCCTTAATCTAGTTGTTTTTTATTTATACCCAGTGTTTGACACTCTCGTTGCTAAAGCACCGCTTCGCTCTCGAGATTCTTAAGACATAAGAATGCTTAAAGGGTTAGCCAAAAACCCGCTACTCTCTTGCCCATTTCTGGGTCTGAGCATACTTTTAAATTTAGATATCGTTAACTATGTTTAACTGTTTTGTTTCACTCAATTTGAAAGCTTTGCTGGTAAAGGCTAGGTCTAGAGTGTATGACACCGAGATTGGGATTTCCCCAACCTACCTTTTAACTAGAGCGTCCAATTACCGGGAGTCTCACCCTCAATCCAAAAGTCTGTGCGACTTGTTAACTATTGGTAGTTTACCAGATTTCACTCACGGCTAAAGGAGTTCGACGATTGTTCCTCCGCGAGTTGAAACATCGCGGTTTCCCAAATACGTATCATCATGATTAGCGCTCTGTATCTGTATTTAGAATAGTTATACCGCTAACTATCTATAGGCAACTTCAATAGATTATAAAGATTTAAAGAAAGTTGAGCTGAGGCAGGGGGAAGGGAGCAGGGGAGCAGGGGAAGACAAGGTAGATAAAATTACTTCCCACACTCCCCACACTCCCCACACTTAAGTTTTTCGAAGAGTGCAGACTTTCTTAGGTAGTTAAAGCCTGTTTTTGAGCATTTAAACCTGCCTCTTGTTGATTGTATTCTTCCAGTTCGATGCGGACTGGCTCTACTTGCCAAATTTCCTCGCAATACTCTTTAATAGTGCGATCAGAGGAGAATTTACCCGTGCGAGCAGCATTGAGAATCGACATCGATATCCAGCTATTTTGGTCTTGGTAGGCTTTGCTAACTCGTTCCTGACAGTCAACGTAAGCTTGGTAATCAGCTAACAGTACGTACTGATCTCGATCGAGTAGAGAATCGACAATTGGCTGGAACAACTGAGTGTCTTGGTGGCTGAAGTATCCGCCAGCAATGCGATCGATGACTTGTTTTAATTCTGTATTACTATTGTAGTATTCTCTAGGATTGTAGCCTTTAGCTTTGAGATCATATACTTCCTCTGCCGTCAAACCAAAGAGGAAAAAGTTCTCAGCTCCTACTTCTTGGCGAATTTCGATATTCGCTCCGTCTAGAGTGCCGATCGTCATCGCCCCATTCATAGCAAATTTCATATTACCAGTACCGGAGGCTTCTTTGCCAGCAGTAGAAATTTGCTCTGAGAGGTCAGCCGCTGGATAAATCTTATGACCGAGAGAAACGTTGAAGTTAGCTAGGAAAGCTACTTTTAAACGACCGCGCACGTCTGGATCTTTGTTAACTACTTCTGCTACTGAGTTGATCAGTTTAATAATCAACTTAGCCATAAAGTAGCCTGGAGCCGCTTTTCCACCAAAGATAAAAGTCCTAGGGAAGATATCTACGTTGGGATTGTCCTTGATGCGGTTGTAAAGAGCAATGATATGCAAAACTGCCAACAATTGACGCTTGTACTCATGGATTCGCTTGACTTGCACGTCAAAGATAGAATTGACATTAACTTCAATGCCTTTGTGTTTTCTAATGTATGCTGCTAGTCTGCGCTTGTTTTCCTGCTTAACTTCCTGCCAGCGAGAGCGAAAATCGGGGTCGTTAATAAAAGCTTCTAACTTCTTCAATTTAGATAAATCATTGAGCCAATCGTCCCCAATTTTCTCACTAATCAGTTTAGTTTGTTTAGGGTTGCTCAGCAAAATCCAGCGACGGGGGGTAACTCCGTTGGTCTTGTTGTAGAATTTTTCTGGCCAGAGAAAGGCAAAATCTCGCAGTGTATCTTTTTTGAGCAGTTCTGTATGCAGTGCTGCTACTCCATTAATTGAATGACTGCCGACGCAAGCTAAGTTAGCCATTCGGACTTGTTTTTCGTTTCCTTCCTCAATAATAGAGAGTCGAGAAAGTATCTCTTCATTGTCTGGGTACCAAGTCTGTACGTCTTCGAGAAAGCGGTGGTTGATTTGATAAATTATTTCTAGATGTCTGGGTAACAGACTGCCAAAAAGGCTTACTGGCCAGCGTTCGAGAGCCTCTGGCATTAGGGTATGGTTGGTATAGGCAAAGGTTTTTTGGGTGATATCCCAGGCTTTATCCCAATCTAAGCGGTGTTCGTCTAGCAACAGTCTCATCATTTCAGCAATCGATACTGCTGGGTGAGTATCGTTGAGCTGGATGGCAACTCCTTCGTGCAAGTCATCCAAATTATCGTGGGTGCGCAGGTGAATTCTAATCAAGTCTTGCAGAGAAGCCGAAACGAAGAAGTACTGCTGTGCTAAGCGCAGTTCTCGTCCTGCGGGAGTGTTGTCGTTGGGATAAAGTACTTTCGAGATCGTTTCTGCGTTCATCTTTTCGGCTACGGCGCGATCGTAGTTCCCGGCGTTGAAAGCATCAAAGTTGAACGCTTCGCTAGCTTCTGCTTTCCAGAGACGCAGGGCATTAACCGTATTAGTTTTGTACCCTGGTACGGGAGTATCGTAGGGAAGAGCGACGACCGTTCGCTCGGGAATCCAGCAAACTCGGTAATTTCCCTTTTCATCATGGTAAACTTCCGTGTGTCCCCCTAATTTAACCTCTACAGTTTCATCAGGACGGGCAATTTCCCAAGGGTTTCCGAAGCGCAGCCAATTGTCTGGCACTTCTACTTGCCAGCCATCTTGAATAAATTGGTGAAAAATCCCAAACTCGTAGCGAATGCCGTAGCCAAATGCAGGAATTTCTAGGCTGGCTAAGGAATCGAGAAAACAGGCTGCTAACCTTCCCAAACCGCCATTACCTAAACCAGGGTCTGGTTCTTGCTCGATCAGTTCGTCTAAATCCAATCCGGATTCCTCAACAACCTGACGAACTTTGTCGTAAATTCCTAGATTAACTAGGTTGTTCTCTAAGTGGCGACCCATCAAAAACTCGGCTGACAGATAGCAAACTACTTTGACATCTTTTTCACTATAGGTTCTCAATGACCTGATAAAGCGATGCAGAAGTCTATCTCGGACAGTGTAGGCTAGAGCCATGTAGTAATCATAGGGAGCGGCGGCGTATTCGTCCGTTCCTTGAAGGTAGAATAAATTATCCGCAAAGGCCCGTTTGAGGGTCTCTAGGGTCATGCCGGTGCGATCGTCTTCTACATGGATCTGGTGTGATTCCGTGCGGTAAAGCGCTTTTTTCATAGACTAAGCAACATTCTTGCCAGAGATTTTTTAATACATAACTAGCTATGTGTTGAAATTTTATTGATTAGTTCCC
>JBFRWL010000130.1:0-20117 GCA_051439565.1 Prochloraceae cyanobacterium | reverse complement strand
CCTCACACACTATGAAAAGGTTTTCTCCATTAACCCGGCAAATTGAGCGATGGCTGCGCAAGTCTCGGCTGAGATGCTTCTCTTTATCTCGAAAGGTAGCTCAAACTTCCCTGGCACTAACCAGAGTTTTAAGCTCCAAAAAAAAGCTAAACTCTAGAGAATTAAAATCTCGTCGCCGCTTCCACAAAACTCATCCGCCGCTAATGTTTGCCCTCGCGGTAATATCTCTGACTAGTGTTGTGGGTTATCGCTTTTACAATCATCCCGAGTTAGCTGTCGGTACTGTCTCTCCCGATACTTTTATCGCTCCTTGGACTGCTAGCTTTGTTGATGAAAAAACAACCGAAGAAGAGCGTTTTAAAAAGTTAAATGGCGTTTTCCCCATTCTCAAGCACGATGCTCAAATTAATCAACAAGTCACACAAAAAATAGCTGCATCTCTTAATCAAATAGAACAACTAAGAAAATTAGCAGGTTCTTTTCCCTTTGTAGATGTTAATATTCTCTCCTTACCCAGTCAGCGATATCTACGCCAAAGCCAAGAGTGGGAATGGCAAACGATCTTAGCAGCAGTAGAGTACGATCAAGAAGTAAATCCTGCCGAACCTGGATTTTGGCTGTCGGATACTGCCAAGAGGCAGCTTAATCCTGCAATACAGCAAGCTACGGTAGAACTCCAAAATTATCGACAATCTGTTTCCGAATCAGAATTTGAATCTTTAAAGCTCAAGATTATTCAAGTCCGTCAAGGATATATTCAAGCTCAGGCAAAATTATCGCAAGTACGTATTGCTAAATGGGATCTTCAGGAAAAATCGCTGTTGCTAGATTTAACAGATTCTACTTGGGAACAGACGAAACAGGCTATTGTGGAAGCAAAAAACAGAATTCTTACCCAAGGCATTAGTCAAGGAGTACCTTCCAATTTAATTGAAAATACGGTCAGAATAAATATTAATAACATAGTTCCTGAGGTGACTGAGCCTTTAGCGACGCAACTGCTGGTTGAGGTATTGCAACCAAATTTAATCCAAGATACCGCAGCTATGAAACGGGAAGCAGAAAAGGCAGCACGTGAAGTTGAACCAGTAGTTGTTAATATCAGACAGGGGCAAGTAATTGTTAAAAGTGGCGAGATAATTACTCAGGAAGATTTTGTTCTGCTCGATGGTTTTGTTTTGAGTGGTCGAAGAATTAAGTGGGCTGGTATAGGTTTATCTGCAATTTTAGTTACTAGTGCAACGATCGGTCTGTGGCTAGTAGAGAGACAAATACACCGACCCATGCGCCGCCGCGATCATCTTTTACTCTGTTTATTGAGTTTGAGTGCCCCAGTTTTAGCTATTGTTCGGGTTCCCTACACTAGCCTACCTGCAATTGGCTTTTTGGTCAGTAGTTTTTACAGTCCGACTTTAGCTGTTACCCAAGTTAGTCTTTTGACAGGATTAGTCGGCTTTACCCAGCTCGATACGGGAGCTTTTGCTTGGGATAATTTGATTGCGGGTGCGGCTGGCGGACTTCTAGCAGCAGTAATGGCTGCTCGTCTTCGTTCCCGCGAGGAATTAGCTTTACTAGGCGGTGCAGTAGGTTTAACTCAAGGGGGAGTATACCTGATCGTCAATTTGATTCGCGCGGCTGCTACTGGAACGGCAATCTGGTACCCAGTGCTAGTACCAGTTATGATTTGCGGTTTGTCAGGTTTAGCTTGGAGTGTAGTAGCTTTGGGCATATCTCCTTATTTAGAACGCTTGTTTGACTTAGTTACACCAATTCGTCTGGCGGAATTGTCTAATCCTAATCGCCCCCTACTCAAACGGCTGGCAATTGAAGCACCTGGGACTTTTCAGCATACGATGTTTGTCGCTTCCCTAGCAGAAGCAGCAGCGCGAGAGTTACACTGCAATGTAGAACTAGTAAGAGCTGGAACTCTCTATCATGACATTGGTAAAATGCACGATCCCTTAGGATTTATTGAAAATCAGATGGGAGGTCCTAACAAGCATGACCAAATTAACGATCCTTGGAAAAGTTCCAAGATTATTAAAAAGCATGTCAGTGAAGGGCTGGTGATGGCTCGCAAGTACGGCTTACCTGAAGCAATTCGAGATTTTATTCCAGAACATCAAGGAACACTGCTGATTTCTTATTTTTATTTCCAAGCCCAACAAAAAAATGGATCGGAGCAGGGCAAGACAATACTAGAGTCAGATTTCCGCTACGATGGACCAATTCCCCAATCCCGAGAAACAGGAATTACTATGCTGGCTGATGGCTGCGAAGCAGCTTTGCGATCGCTTAAAGATGTCAGTCCAGAAGCCGCGCTAAATATGATTAATAAGATATTTAGAGCACGTTGGCAAGAAAATCAGCTAGCTGATAGCGGACTTAAACGGGAAGAGTTAGCCAAGATCGCTGAGGTATTTGTGCGAGTCTGGCAACAATCAAATCACAAACGTATCGCCTATCCTAAAGCAGCTCTCGAACCCCAGAAGCAAAGGAATCAAATAAAATTTTGAGTGTTGTTACCTCTGACCGACCCACTTAGATGTTAGGGAAAAAAGTTTCTGCTACGATGCTTCGTGATTAACACCAGATAGTTCATAAGGATTTTCTGTTGCGTCTCGCATACTGTACTTTATCTTGAGCATCTAACGTCAGTAGATCAAAAAATTCTCCATGTGCATCAATTAGTCGGATAAGCCGTTAACAATATCCAGTTCCCGTTTACAACTTCAAAATCTAGCTGAATGTTTGAAAACTGTGACTTGGTTTGTGTAGTGCATTGACCGTTAGCATCCGCTGCAGTGCAATTATAGCCACCGATTTTGTCTTTTCTGAGAATGCTGTAGACAGGAACCTTCTGGCGGGCATGGTTACCGGAGCAATTGACAGCATCACCCTTATATTTTTGTGGATTCTGATAGTTATTCCAGAAGCCAGTATATAACGATTTTCTTAAGATTGGTTGGAAACATGATGAAGCTCCTAATGATATTGGTCTAGGACATGTTGAAAGACCTAACGGCTGAGGTCCGCGATGCGAGACCATTTTTTATGCAAAACCAGACGCCTAAAAACCGCATGCATCCGCCGGAGTTGCGGATTAGAAATGAAACCTCGAAAGTGTCTCAAAATCAAGACCTTAGTTGTAAGCATAGCAGACTTTTTCGCCAACAAATGGGGGTTGATGAAATTCGTAACTATCTTTCTCATTTAGCTACAGATAAAAAAAGGGATGCGTCTTAGTGAGGGGCTAAGATTAAGAGTTAAAGATATTGATTTTGAAAAAATGGTGTTATTCTAACCTTGTTAGGGCAGATTTAATCGCTTGTGCCGATCGCTCCAGTTCCGATCTCTCAGGTAAATTATAGTAATCTTGCCTAAATTGCCAGGCAAAATCATCGCCTTTAAATCTAGGAAAGATATGCAGGTGAACGTGAAATACATCTTGCTTAGCAGCTTCCCCGTCAGCGAGAAACATATTAACTCCCTCGCATTTAAGTCCGCTTTCTCGCAATGCTTTGGCAATTCGATGTCCAATTCGGAACAAATGAGCCCCAGTTTCTTCGTCTAGTTCGGTTAAAAATGCAACTTCTTGATTGGGAATTACAATAACGTGTCCTGGATTAATTGGCTGAACGTCCATAAAGGCAGATACTTTTTCATCTCGATAAACAAATGAAGCTGGGACTTCGCCTTTAAGAATTTTGGAAAAAATTGTTGTCATAATTAGGTCGGTCAAATTAATTAGAAAATGGTTGAGAGAGGGGTGTGGAGAGTGTGGGGAGTGTGGGGAGTAATTTTATTTCCCTAGGACTTACGCAGTAAAACGACAAATCAAGATTTTAGAAGATAGGGAACAGGGAACAGGGAACTGGGGATTACAGCCGTTTTTTAGTTCTGGGTGGGTAACTCCTACTCCCTTTTCCCCTTTGTCTCCCCGTCTCTACCCAAATAGCCAATTAAATACTTGACAACTTAATTACCACTCCTCCTCACTAATATCCACTTCTTCTTTTTCCTGCTGCCAAGAATCGGCAAAAGGCATGATTACCTTAGCGATCGCCTCTTTGACAAATGCTTTAATAAACTCGTCCTTGCGACTCAACTCAAATTGCTTTTGTACTACCTCAGTCATACCGCCGTCGCCCCAATCTTGATCTTGACGAAAATATTCGACAAAACTTTTACCAGCAATTCGCGTTAAATAAGCAGCAGAAACAGCTTGAATTGCCTTACCTGCTAGATAGGTAGCTACATTCAACTGAAGCACTCTCCCCAATAATTCTACTGCACCCCTAACCACCCCCAAACTAACTAAAGTTTTTCCCAAAGACAGCGCTAATTCCTTCCCTCTTTCCGCATTTAGTTCACAGCCGTAAATCTTACCAATTTCCACCACCATTTGTGCATTTACCACCGCCGTTGCTAGCATATCCATTACTGGTATAGGGGTAACGGCAATTACTCCGGCACTAATCCACTGATAGCGATCGACGATTTTATCTGCTTGTAGCTGTCTTTGCTTATCGATTAGCTTGCGTGCTTCTTCTCCCAAACGCTGAGATTGCAATAAGATATTATCGGCAATTAAATCCTCTCCTTCTGAGCGTAAAACAGCCGCCAAGCGTTTAATTAGAGACAAAATATCTGGTTCTGGCTGAATCAGGTCACCACTTTCTAACCTGACTGTTTGAGGATTAGCAGCAATAGCTACTACATCAGCAGCGGGGATAAATTCTCCTACTTTTTCCCTTAAACTTGTCCGAATTACCTCTAGATCTTCATCACAATAGAGATCGATTTTGTTAAAAATTAATAGCGATCGCTTGCCAATTTCTGCCAAAGCTACTAAAGGTTCGTATTCCGACTGGCGCAAGTCACTATCTACCACAAACAACAACAAATCTGCTTCTGTTGCTAACTGTCGCGCCAACTCTTCCCTGTGAGTTCCGGCTACTCCAGCTTCTAAAATTCCTGGCGTATCGGTAATCAGAATTTCCCTTTCTAGTCCTTTTAACTTGAGGCGATAAGTTTCCCCGATCTCGGTAGTTCCCATAGTAGCCTCAACATTACCAACCATTTCTCCAATTAAGGCATTTACCAGAGAAGTCTTCCCCGCACTTCCTGTACCAAAAACTACCACTTTTACTTCTCCGCGCCGCAGTTGTTTTTCTATCTGGCGCGATCGATCTAGTAAAGCCTGCTGTGCTATTTCATCCTGGATCTGCGCTACCTGTTGTCTTACTGCTTTGAGGGTTTGTGAAGCTACTTCCGTTTTTTGTTGAGGAATTTTGACAGTTTGAGAACGCCTGCGCCTTTTTTTTCGAGAACCCAAGTATAGGTAGTAAATAAAAGCAGCGATAATTGTTGCCAGGAGAACAATCAGAAATATGGTTAGTAAATTTGCCAGTAGCGGGGCTTGAATTAGCTCGTATAAGCTGTAAATAGAACTTATCAGCCAGATCGTCAGCCCAAGTATTAGACTTAGACCAATAATGAGGAGTAATAGACGCGACAGTGGCATATATTTTAGCGATCGTTATGGACGGCTATAAGTAGGTTGGTCAAATTAATTAGAAATTTTTGCCTACTCACTGAGATTAATTATTAATTGCTAGTTTAGGAATGCTCTGCAAGTAATTTTCAGGTAAAGTCTCCGATAATTTGACGCAAACAAGGGGAAAAAACTTCATAAATTAGGGTTATTGGCTGCTTGTGGTGCCAAAGTAGGTAGTGACGACCCCAGAAAGGCCCTTTTTGTTCAAAAGCTTGTTCTAAAGCTTCTGAGTCCCCACAGAAAATTCCTTCGATATCCCGATAGAGTTCGACGTGCAAGCGAGATAAGTTTTCCCAAACAGGTAAGGAACGATGCTGCAAATACTCATCCACGTGGTTAGCATCCCACCAGGAAGCTGCATATGCTAGTCGCTGACCAGAAGCCGCGTGCAACCATACTTGTCGTCTGAGTCTAGGTTGAGGGACTGCTTCAATTTGGCTTGGTGCCCCGTCATTGTCTGTACCAATGAGAGACATATCAATTACATCTACTTCTATTCGTTCGCCAGTTAACAGTTGCAGTTGACGAGGAGGAGAACCATCACCTAAAAGCAATATCTGCCAAGCTGGTGCTAATTGAGTGTAAGGCAAGCCTTTTTCTACAATTTCTGCTCCTCCTTCCCAAATGGGAGTAAGAGCGTACCATTTGCTTGGCAGTTTCGTGCTGTTAAATCTCTGCATTTTTTGTTTCTCGATCGCTCTTGCTTCTCTCTTTTTAGCTGATATTAATCGCTCTGGAAAAAAATTTAACTCTCTCAGATAGCCGGAGTTCATGGCTGGACTGTAAAGAAATATCACAAAAAATTGCTGTCTTGCGTAAAAGGCAAGGGGCAACTGGTAGTAACTACTGAAGCCTAGACTACAAGTCTTCAACACTCAACTAAGCAGTAGTGAATTAATGCAACCAATCTAAAAATAGCAAAAAATCGATCGAGAGGAAATAATTAATGATAGAACAACCACTTACTAATATTAATAAACAGCGAGCAGTTTCGGAATACGTAGCCAACAATACCTGGTTCATTTTATGGTCAGCAAGCGATACTAATTGGAATTGTCTAATTAAAAAACAATGCCTAAAAACCTCTAATGATTTCACCGAAACAGAAGAAGTATCAGCTGGAAAAAAAATAGCTTTATTTGGGGTTTTAACGAGTTTAATCTTACTAGTAATTACTGGATTTATACAAGCACCAAAAATTTTGGATGCTCTCCAAGAAGTTAGTGTAAACTCAGCCAAACAAGTGATGCTGATAGATTAATATGAGAGGTAATTAGTATTATTTTGCCAATATATCTTTGACTTTATACCAGGCTCCCACGATGGGGAGAAACCAAGCGCGATTGTAGTACAAGGGATTGCTCGGATAATTAAGATTAAGAAAGGGAAAATCAGATTTTTTCTCTAAAATTAAATCGGCTAAATTTCTGCCAAAATGGAAGGCATTAGCCACCCCATGTCCACAATAGCCCATACTGTAATAAATATCTCCCATTTGACCGATATGAGGCATTTGGTCAAAGGTAAACCCTACATACCCCATCCAAGAATATTCAATTTTTGAGTTTTGTAACTGAGGAAAAATTGCTTGCATCTGGGGAAACATTCGTTTGGCAGATAGAAACAGATCTACTTCCACAAAACTCGCTCTTCCACCGAAGATTAAACGTCGGTCATAAACTCGAAAATAATGCAGATACTTTTTGGAATCGAAGACGAGACGATTGTTGACAATAAGTTCTTGAGCGGTTGCTTCATCTAATTGTTCGGTAGCGATAATATAACTACCAATGGGAATAATTCGGCGGCGAAGCTGACGCAAAAAATCAGGAGTATAGCCGTTGGTAGCAACAGCTATTTTTTCTGCTTTAATCTTGCCTTGTGATGTCTCAATTGCCAAACCTTTTTTATGTTGAAAAATAGCAGAAACTTCTGTATTTTCAATGATTTTAACTCCCAACTCCAAAGCAACTCGAATTAATCCCTGAACGTATCGCGCCGGATTCAGTCCACCACTGAGAGGGTCAATTAAACCCCCATAATAATAATCTGTAGCCAGTTCTTGTTGAAAATCTTTTGCTGCAACTAACTCAGTTTTATGTTCGTAAATATCTTGCAACAGTTTTTGTGCCCTAACAAATTCTTGATAGTGACCTGGGGTACAAGCAGCCCAAAGTCCTCCAGCACGACTAAATCCACAGTCTATGTTATTTTCTTGTAGAAATTGTTCTAAGCTATCAATTGCCTTTAATGTTTCTCGATAAAAAGCTCGTGCTTTTTCAACACCATACTTCTTGAGTAAAGCACTAGGAGATAACTTTAAACCTGCCAGTGTTTGTCCACCATTACGGGTACTAGCGCCCCAACCTGCCTTATTTTTCTCCAGAATGGTAACATTGATGCCTGCTTGTGCGCTAAAGATAGCAGTTGTCAATCCAGTAATGCCTGCACCGATAATAGCAAGGTCAGTTTGTTCGGGGATTTCCGTCTTTGGGACGGTTAACTCATTGGTTATAGTATCAAGCCAGTAGGAATAGGTTTTCATGTTAAGTTTCTCTTCGTGGCGCACAGTTCGTGAAATTTAGCGGTGCATTTAGTCGGCAAAATTCTCTAGAATACTACTAAGGATTTTGCTGTTGGTCTCGTTTAAGGTGAAACCCAGGCGATCAATTAATTTTAGAGCTTATTTTCGAGCAGTTGTCGCTATAGCGCTAATTGTCTGTTGGAGTCTGGCGGCTATTAGTGGTTTTCTCATGCATTTCGCACCTAGAGGACAGGGCTTGGGTAGGCTACCTTGGTTGTTAGGTTTGAATAGACATCAATGGGGTGAGTTTCACTTTACTATTAGCGTAGTTGCTTTGTGTATAACAATAATTCACGTAGTAATTGACTGGCGAGTTTTAATTGGATTGCTACGTTATTTGGTAAGTGTTCGTCGCCGTCGTGATTTGTTGGATTGAGCGATCGTTGATTGCTGATTGCTGTTGGTTTTTCCCCATCTCCCTTGTCTCCCCCCTCTTTCCCTCTAATATTTAATCTGATTTCTCAATCCACATAATCCAGCATAACCAATACCAATAGCATCTACGCTATCATCAATCGGAAGCTCCTTTAAATCAAAAAAGTTGAGCAGTATTTCAGCTACTTCTGATTTAGTTGCTTTTCCATCTCCTAAATGTGCCTTCCAACTGGATTGATGCAACATGATTGGTTCTATTTCTAACTCACGATAGCAAACTAAATGGATAACCCCAAAGGCTTGCAAAACTCCACCTGCAGCTTTAATTTGTCTATTAAAGAAGGGCATCTCCATCGCTATGTTATCTGGCTGAAATTCCTGAAGTATTTCTACCATGTCCTTTTCAATTTCCACTAATCTTTGGGAGGTAGAAAGAGTTGATGGAGTTTCAATAGTGCCGTAGTTAATTAAATTAGCATTTCCTGTTTGCAGTTCTTCTAAAATCGCCCAACCAATAATTGCTAGACCGGGATCTATTCCTAGCCAAATAGGAGTTTTAACCATCGAAAAATACTCAACAATAACAGCATTAAAATATAGGTTTGTTCACAAATGATTAAGAATCCCTATCTTTGTATCGCTGCCAAATTTCTAAATCCTCTGGCCGATCAACATCATTAAGAACGGAGAGATAATAGACATTTAACTCTAATTTTTCGGCAATAGCTTTAGTTTGTGCTAAAACTTGAGAGGTTCCCCAGCTAATATCTGCAAACAATTCGGGAATTAAGCGATTCAAACCAATTAGATAATAACCCCCATCTGCGGCTGGACCTAAAACTAAATCGCAATCACAAGTAAGTGCCTCAAAAGCTTCAGCCATCAGGGATGCATTTAGATCGGGACAGTCAATGCCAATAATTGCTACCCCAGTCATGCCAGCATTAAAAGATAGCTCAAACGCCGATCGCATTCGCACTCCTAAATCTCCCTCACTTTGATAGCGATAGATAAGATCCGAACCCAGCCAATCTTTCATTAACTGACGATCGCCACCTGTAAAATGAACTTCTACTGCTAAAGAGCGATCGCTTTGCACTCTTCTCGCCTGCACTAGAGTATGTTCACTCATCTGACGCTGAAGCTGCGCCGCACCTTCTGCACCCAATGCAGGTATAGTACGTGTTTTAGTTTTTCCTGGTTCTGGATAGCGAGTAAAGATAATTAGACTTTCCTTTTGTTTCATAACTAGGTCGGTCAAATTAATTAGAAAATGGTTGAGAGAGGGAACAGCTAACTCTAACACCTAGACTACTTGACCTTGCTAAACTAAAAATACATCTTCACAAAATTCAGGAGCTATGACTGGCGCAATTACCCAAGCACTGAGCCTAGAGGACTTTCTGAAGCTCCCAGAAACAAAGCCTGCTAGCGAATACATTAACGGTGAGATTATTCAGAAGCCAATGCCGAAAGGGAGACACAGCCGTTTGCAAGGTAAACTCTGTGCTGCCATCAATCAAGTGACTGAAGAACCGAAGATTGCTTATGCCTTTCCCGAATTAAGGTGTAGTTTTGGAGGGCGTTCAACTGTACCCGATGTGGCAGTATTTCAGTGGGAACACATACCCTTGACGCTCGATGGTAGCGTTCCTGATAACTTTGAACTGCCGCCAGACTGGACGATTGAGATTCTCTCACCAGAACAAAAACCTAACAAAGTGATTGGCAATATTCTCCACTGTCTGAAGTATGGCAGTCGCCTGTGATGGTTTATTGACCCTGATGACCTCAGTATATTGGTATTTTTATCAGAACAACAGCCAGTGCTGCTCGAGGGAGAAGATTCTTTACCTGTATTACCAGAAATTGAATTGTCGCTAACAGCCGATCGAGTTTTCGGATGGTTAAGGATGGATGAATGAATAGCGATCGCACAGACATCGATTAAATTGACACAGACCGATCGCTCCTTCCCAACTTAGCTCACCGCGCAGCCTATTCCTTGAGCATCACCACTCTCATAGTTTCACAACTGAAATAAAAATCGATTTTTTAACAAAAATCTACAAATTGTAATCAATTTATACGTTTATCTTGGCTCTCGTTTTAGTGATAAATTGTTAAGGATATCGGACCAACAAAAAAAGCGAATTTCCGTTCATAACTGAGCTTAAATCCATGCTTGAAAAGATTTTATATGCCGATGCAGGAACGGGCAATACTCAAGAAATGCTCAAGGCGTTGATGGATCTTCCTGCGATCAATAAGGCTAAACTGACAATTTTGCACGCCGTGTCGCCGCAAATTACTACCGACGCAGAAGCGGCTAAATGGGAAGAGGGAGGCAAGCTAATTGCCGGAATTATTCAGAACCTCAATTTAGATACCGCCCAGGTCACTAGTGTTCTACGCCAAGGCGAACCCAAAGATACGGTTTGTCAAGTTGCCGAAGAAATAAATGCAGATCTAATTATCATGGGTTCGCGGGGACTAAAGCGTCTGGAAGCGATTTTAGAAAACTCCGTCAGCCAGTATGTATTTCAACTAACTAACCATGCCATGTTGTTGGTTAAGGACGACGTTTATGTCAAAAAAATCAAACGGGTTATGGTAGCGTTGGACAAGTCCAATGCCGCAGAATACTGTTTAGATTTAGCTCTATACCTTCTCAGAGATTATCCCAACTGCGAATTAATATTAGCTCGCGTTAACCCCGATTTAAATCCAGAGTTGCTTCCCCTCTCTAAAATGGAGATAGAAAATAACCCTATATTAGCGCCAGCAGCAGCCAAAGCAAGAAGACTAGGAATTAATTGCCGTTGCCTAGTGACGGGTGGAAAGCCTAGCGAAGAAATTTGCAACTTAGCCGAAGAGTACAATGTGGACTTATTAATGCTTGGTTCTCCAGAGCGCCGTCCCTCAATTGCTAGAAGTTTACCCGACCTCGATCGCTTGTTGGGAAGTTCCTTATCTGATTATGTGCGAGTTAATGCTAACTGTCCGGTATTATTAGCGCGCAAAGATTCTAAGTGACGTACCTATTGAGCTGTCAATTTTGAAATGATGGGTTGAGATAGGACAAGGGAGACAAGGGGGATAAGATTACTCCCCATACTTCCCCTGCTCCCCCTTAAGTATGGGTTATTCAACCAGATTTGATATGATTGACTCCCCACCTGAAAGGGCAGGGAGTCTCAATGACAACAGTTTATATTAAATCAACTGTTTAAAGAGCAAGAGCATTAGCGACTATGGTGATAATTTCCATCAGGTCTATGCTTTGCTGACGATAGATTGCTAACTGGTCGTCATTAGCATCAAGTTTGACTCGGTATTCTTCATTTACCATTTGCAGTTCTAGCTGATATTCCTTGCGGAAATATTCCTCAACTGCTTCTTGGTTGGCATTAGCAGGGATATTTAACTGGAGCAGAAGAACGCCATCATTCTTGTTTTCTAAAGATTGAATGAACAGTTCATTACTATTGAGTTCAACCTGTAGCTTTTGGAATGTAGAGAGAAAGGCTCGCCAATCAATCCCTTTGCGGAAAACTAGCTCTGCAGTTTTAAAAGTTCTCTGGAAAAGCTTAGTAAACTCTCCCAGTGAAAAGTTGCCACTATTAGGACAGCGTTCTTGTTGATTGTCCTTTAAATAGACATAATCGCAAATCACTCTATCAATGTTAGTTTCACCGTTAATATTCCAGTCTTCTAGACAGGCTCCAGTCAGATTTGCTTCCTCAAAGTTAGTACCCAGTGCTTGAGTTCTAGTTAAATTTGCCTCACTAAGGTTTGCTTCTCGCAGATTTGCCTGCCACAGGTAGGCTTCAGTAAGATTCGCCTTCCAGAGGTACGCTCCTGTGAGATCGGCTTTCCAAAGTTCGGCATTACTCAGGTCTGAGTTATTGAGATCCGTGTAACGGAGTCTGGCTTTACTGAGGTTAGCTCCTGTGAGATCGGCTTTCCAGATTTCAGAGTTACTCAAGTCAGCTTCGCTGAGGTCTGGAACTATATTGCGGTTTTTTTTTCTCCATCTATTCCAGTTTCTTACGCCTTCATAGAGAATTAGATTGACATGTTCCTCATTCGCCATTGGAAGCTCGTCAGCTTTAATCTATGTTGAACTTAATCAAGCTTAGCGCTTTATCTGATTGTCGCAAATAGTTTGCTCTCAATCTGTCTAAATATAGCTCTTAGAAGGTCATCCAGTAATAAAAATTCCGGTGACAACTGTTTATTGTTGATTGCTCATTGTTGACTATCAAGACTTAGCTACTATTAACAATCAACTATCAACCTGGTGTTCTAAGAGTGAGTAGATAAGCCAGAAAATCAGTGAAGAGAAATCAAGCGATCTTCTTTCTCTAGTTCCTGACTGGCTGTTATTACTGCTTGTCTTGCCCAGCGATCGGCCCAGATAATGTCTTCTAAGGAAGGATTTTGATGATTTTCAGCACAGAAGCGATCGCACGCCTGCTCGATTAAATAGGGAATCTGCAAAAATTTAATTTTTTCTGCTAAAAATAATGCTACCGCCTGCTCGTTGGCTGCATTGAGGACTGCGGGCATAGATCCTCCTGTCCTACCAGCTGCATAAGCTAATTGCATGCAAGGATACTTGGAGTGGTCTGGTTCCCGGAAAGTCAAACTACCTGCTTTGATTAAATCTAGCTGTTCCCAATCTGTATAAATTCGTTCTGGCCACGAGAGGGCGTATAGTAGGGGCAAGCGCATATCTGGCCAACCTAACTGAGCTAAAACTGAGGTATCCTGGACCTCTATCAGGGAGTGAATGATGCTCTGAGGATGGATGACAATCTCAATGCGATCGTAATCCATGCCAAACAGATAATGAGCTTCAATTACTTCTAAACCCTTATTCATCAGGGTGGCAGAATCTACGGTAATTTTCTTACCCATTGACCAGTTAGGATGGTTGAGAGCATCTTTAACGGTTACAGAGCTTAATTTTTCTGTGGGCCAATCTCGGAAAGCTCCTCCTGAAGCGGTAAGTATTATTCGCCGCAAGCCTTGAGAGGGTACGCCCTGAAGACACTGAAAAATTGCTGAATGTTCTGAGTCGGCTGGAAGTAACTTAATATCGTGTTTTTCTAACAACGGCAGTACTACCGGACCTCCAGCAATCAGGGTTTCTTTATTTGCCAGGGCAATATTTTTACCTGCTTCAATAGCTGCAATAGTTGGCAGCAAACCAGCACAACCAACTATTCCCGTAACTACAGTTTCTGAGGAACCATAACGGGCAACTTCTGCAACTGCTTCTTCTCCAGCTAGCAGAATTGGCGGATTGGGCAGATCTGCGATCGCTTCTTTGAGTTCTGGTAATTTTTCTTTATAGCAGGTGGCAGCAATTTGTGGTTGAAACTGACGAATTTGCTGGGCAAGCTTCTCGACGTTATTACCTGCTGCTAGTCCCACTACGCGGAATTTATCTGGATATTGAGTGACAATATCGAGAGTCTGAGTACCAATGGAGCCAGTAGAGCCAAGGATAGATATAGGTTTCACGATATTCAACAGCACTTGGGATCGATGTTCTTTCCACTATAAATCCCCAGTGACCTTCTCTGTAAGATCCTTACTCTTTTTTGTTCTCAATTGCTTCTAACTCGCTTTCGCGAAAGTGAGCAACAAATTTTTTCTCGATCTCGAACCGGACTTTGAGAGGAAGATTGGCGCTTACCGGTCTTCCTTGCCATTCTGTAACTATCTCAATTATTTCTCCTTCCATACCTTGAATATCGAAAGGCTGTTTTTTGTGTTTGGGATGGTGGTAAACAACAACAGATGTAATGACTCGGACGCGATCGCCAACTTTCATATAGTTTCCGTTCTCTCTCTCTTGGTTTGATTATTTCAGTCCATCGCAGCAGCAATAACCACTAAGCTTTGTCTGCAGTTTTGAGGCAACCTTAATATTTTGGCACAGGAGTGCCCTTTGCTTAAGGTTTGTGTCGATAAACTAAAAAAACTAACGAAAACTAAGGCGTTTACTTCTGACTTCAAAAATGACTACTTACTCAGCACAAAGCTATCATAATGGGGAGAGCGAAGCTCATTAGACCTCTTGCAAGAGGTGAGCAACAGACAACATAATATACAAGAAACTATTTCCCGTTCCCTGTTCGCCTTTCCCTATTCCCGACTTCTGCTAGAAGTCATTAAGTTTGTCCTGGTGTTCTCTACTTCCTTAGCTAATCGCAATTACTGCTGCTAAATCTATGCTGAGTCCAACATTTCTTTGGCTAATTGCTGGGTCAATTCTTTGTTTGATGGAATTTTTGTTCCCAACTGCTTTTGTAGCTTTTATGATGGGCATCAGCGCTCTTTTAGTGGCATTAGTATCTTTAGTAGTACCTTCTATCCCCTTACAGATAGTGCTGTGGCTCGTATTTTCTTGTCTATTAATTATTCTCTCGCGACAACTATTTACACCTCAGCGCCAAGGAGCTAGTTTGGGAGAAGATCGAGAGGGAGAAACTTTAACAGAAATTCCCCCTGGTAAGACAGGGAGAGTAATCTATGAAGGCAATTCCTGGCGGGCAAAGTGCGAAAATGAGTACCAGGCGATCGCTGCTGATGAAAAAGTATATGTAGTTAGACGGCAAGGTAACACCCTAATTGTCTTGCCGCAAAAGCTGTTAGATTCTTAGCTAATTCTCAACTTTAAAAGTAATAACTATTTAGGAGTCTAGATTATGCCAGATCTCTTTATATTCTGGGTAATAATAGCAGTTTTGGGCGGCTCCGCCCTCAAAGGCTCTGTGAAAATTGTCAATGAGAAAAATGAGTATTTAGTGGAAAGACTGGGGAGTTACAGCGGAAAACTGGAACCGGGATTAAATTTTGTTGTCCCCTTCATTGACAAGATCGTTTACCAACAAACCATTCGAGAAAAAGTACTCGATATTCCCGCCCAATCGTGCATTACTCGCGATAACGTTGCCATTAGCGTAGATGCGGTAGTTTATTGGCGCATTGTGGATATGTATAAAGCTTACTATAAGGTGGAACATCTGCAGAAGGCGATCGAGAATCTAGTTCTGACCCAAATTCGATCGGAAATGGGCAAACTAGAACTAGACGAAACTTTTACCGCTCGAACTGAAGTCAACGAAACTCTACTGCGGGAGTTAGATATAGCAACCGATCCTTGGGGAGTAAAAGTAACCAGGGTAGAGTTAAGAGATATTATGCCTTCCAAAGCTGTCCAAGATTCGATGGAGTTGCAGATGGCAGCAGAAAGGAAAAAAAGGGCGGCTATTTTAACTTCTGAAGGGCAAAGAGATTCAGCGATCAACTCCGCACAAGGTCAAGCTGAGGCAAGAGTTTTAGAAGCAGAAGCTAAGAAAAAAGCAGCTATTTTGCAAGCTGAGGCGCAAAAACAGGCAATAGTCCTGAAAGCAGAAGCACAAAGAGAAGAACAAGTGCTCAAAGCGCAAGCAACTGCCCAAGCCATGGAAATTGTCACCCAGAAGTTAAATAGCGATGCTCAAGCGGAGGAAGCGCTGCAATTTTTACTGGCTCAAAACTATTTAGAGATGGGTAAAACTATTGGGAGTAGTGAAAGCACTAAGGTAATGTTTATGGACCCCCGCAGTCTGCTTTCTACCATCGAGGGAATTCGATCGGTGTTGGGAGAGAGCAAAAACGGAGATTCTTCCCTAAAAGATAGTAAAACAAAAGATTCTTCTCTACCTTGGGGTGAAGGTTAGAAATTAGACCTCGTAGCAATTGTGCATCTAAATTGCATATCATTTAGTCAGGAAACAAACAATCAAACCGTCTCCCCATTCCACATCATAACAATCAAGATGCAAATTAGAAGAAGACACCCCAATCGTCCCGTAGAAGTGGATATCTTACGCTATCAGGTTAAAGTACCTGATGCAGAACCTAAGCACATTTTAGAGAAAATTGTCTGGCACAAAGAACTAGAAATAGACAAAATGCGCGCTCGCCTGTCTTTGTTGGAATTACGCAAGCAGGTTTTAAATGCACCCTCACCCCAGGATTTTCTGGCAGCTTTAAGAGAAAGTAAATACCACCCTGCTTTGATTGCAGAGGTAAAAAAAGCCTCTCCTAGCAAAGGAGTAATTCGGGAAAATTTTGACCCAGTGGCGATCGCTAAATCTTATCAACAAGGTGGCGCTAGTTGCATATCCGTACTCACAGATAAAGAATTTTTTCAAGGTAGCTTCGAAAACTTAGAATTAGTACGGCAAGCGGTAGATTTACCCTTATTATGTAAGGAATTCGTCATTTATCCTTACCAAATCTATCTGGCTCGCACCAAGGGAGCCGATGCTATACTGCTGATTGCTGCTATTTTAAATGATCGTGACTTACAATATTTCGTCAAAATTGTCAATAGCTTGGGCATGACTCCACTAATTGAGGTTCATACTCTCGAAGAGTTAGATCGGGTCTTAGCGATAGAAGGAGTTAGGCTAATAGGTATTAACAATCGCAATTTAGAAAATTTTTCTGTAGATTTGCAAACTACTTGTAAACTTTTAGAATTGCGCGGGGAAACGATCTGCAAGCGGGGAATTCAGGTAGTTAGCGAGTCGGGTTTCCATACTAATGCCGAGTTGAATTTAGTCAAAGAAGCTGGTGCTGACGCTATTTTGATTGGCGAATCACTGGTCAAACAGCCCAATCCAGATGAGGCGATCGCTGGTTTGTATGCTAATAGCTAATAAAAGATAATACGAAACCACTATTTCTTATTCTTTACATAGACTAGATTTTTTCATCGAACTCACCTAAAATTAGGATAGACAAAGAAGTTAAGAGAGACAAAGGTGGAACAAACTTTTGGTCAGGTGATTCGCACCGCACGAAAAAACAAAGGATATTCTCAAAGGGACTTAGCTAAACAAATAGGACTAGATTTTACTTATCTTTCCAAGTTAGAAAATAGCAGAACCGACTATCCCCCCAAAGAGGATGTAATTAGATCGATCGCTAAACATCTAGAATTAGATGAAGAAGAACTAGTTTTCCTTGCTGGGCGTATTCCGCAGCGAGACGAAGAACTGCTCAAGCAGCACTATCAATCTATGCCTGCGCTATTCCGAAGGATGAGAGAAAATCCAACTTTTGCAGAGCAATTCCTCGAGGAAGTGGCGGAAGATAACTAGAAACTAGGTATTTTCATCGGTACAAATATTGATACTGATTAGTTAAAGACGTCTTACCGAACTAGGCAAAATGATAAGCTTTATCAATAACAATTATGGCGATGAAGCTTAAAGAAATTAAAGCTCCCCATGGATTAACTTTTGGTGAAAAGACACTCCGTCGGGAGCAAAAAGTTCTACGTAAATATCTCGCGAGTCAGGATTTTCTCCATCGTGGACCACAGCAATAACTTTGTAAAATCCAGGCTCGTCCTCAGAATTACTAATTTCGATAAACTCCCCAGCTCTTGGCAGAACTTCAAAAATATAGTTATTTGCAGCCGAAGCTGTAAATTGTCCGTCTTGCTTTTTAATAAGTACGAATTCGAGCGAGTTTGCTGTCATCGTTGACCTGCCTTGTGAATTGCTTAACTTTAACTACTTAAATTGTCGGCTATATTTCAAGTTAAGAGATCGGAAAAATAGCTAAAAACAGCTAGCCAAATATCGTGACATACTCCTGTACTGATACTGA
The DNA here is from genome assembly GCA_051439565.1 of Prochloraceae cyanobacterium. Lineage (GTDB taxonomy): Bacteria > Cyanobacteriota > Cyanobacteriia > Cyanobacteriales > JBFRWL01 > JBFRWL01. The sequence continues at coordinate 1,914 of JBFRWL010000130.1, read as the reverse complement.
AGTATACAGCTTCCGGCTTCTCATACCCCCCTTATCCGCCTACCGTGTACACACAAGTCTAAGTAAACTATTTAAAAGGATGTAGAAAGTATTTGGCAAAAGATGGATAACCCAATTTTGATTCATGCAGAACAATGTGTTGATCGACAGCAGTCGTCTAAAACAGCCACCAGGTAATAGCATTTTTGAGGTCTCCAATCAGTGAATAGGGACAAAACCAGCTTTCTCAATCAGCTTTTGTCCTTCCTTGGTCAGAAGTAATTGAGCATAAGCCACCCCTGCTTGCTCGTCTATCCGCTCGTTCTGTTTAACAATTACGTAGAGATTGTGAATTAGAGGATAACGAGCTTGTTGGAATGCTTGAATATTCAGCTGATTAGGACTAGCTGGACATTTTTCGGGGGGCATGAGAGGCTCTTGGTAAGGTGGGATCAACTCTGATGGGGTCCGACCAAGGGCGAGGGGTTTGACGCTACACTGAGGGATAATTTCCGAGGCTGAAGCATAGACAATTGACCCCTTTTGAGTAGCCACCTGGCGAAGTGTATCGCTCATGTTGGTCACTAATTTCACCCCGGCACTCAATTGTTCCTCGATCAAGATCCGACTGACAAAAAACTCAGCCGTGCCGCTGACTTGAGGAGATTTAGAATAGGGGAAAATTGTTAAGTTGGGACCACCTACTTGTTTCCAGTTGGTAATTTTCCCGGTGTAAATGTCTCTCAGTTGAGCCAGGGTCAAACCAGTCAGATTCAAGTTAGGGTTAACGGCAAAGACAATACCATCAATGGCTACAGGAATCTGCTTGATTTTCAAGCCATATTCTTGGGCCTGTTGATACTCTTCCGGTTGAAGAGGACGTGAGGTATGGGCAATATGTAAATGGTCGTGCAGTAACATTTGCACTCCTATACCTGAGCTGGGAGCAATAGTTGGATGTTCGCTCTCAAGGAGATTAAATTTTGGCCAGACAGATTCGATGGCTGGGTGTACTTGGCTTCGGAGCAGTGACCAAGCAGTACTCCCACCATATCTGAAGGTGCCAGAAGGTACGCCATCTACTTGACTCAAGCTAGAATTATTCGAGGCAATGGGGGCGTTTTGAGAAGTTAGCTTTGAGGGGTTATTTAGGGTCGAGTTGGACGAAGTTCGCTCTGGTGGGGAGGAAGCAGCAGAAGTTGTCATGAGACGGACAACTTGTAGCAATAATAGGGCAGCAAGGGCTGAAGATACAATTCCCAGGACACTCAAGAAAACTAGCCCCAGTTGGTGATTCTTTTTTTTCTTCTCCTGATTGACTTTGAGAATACTTCTTGGCGAGGGTTCTTTTGCTTCGGCTAATGGGGATTGGGCAATAGAGATAGATTCGATGGCTCGTGTCTGTTGTAATCCGTTATTACTTGCTAGCTTCAGTTCCTGAGTTTCCCTTTGAGCGCTCTCATTCTCAGGAAGAGGAGAACTGAGGGGGGACAATTTTTTCCCTAACAAATCTGACCAAGTAGGAGGCACAACCGCAGGATTCTGGCAAATCACAGGCAACCAGCTCGCACCAGGAATTTCGCTCTCTAATCCTTTGAGTCTTTCCCTTGCCCATCGCACCGCTTGATAGAGAGTAGCTCCCTGAGCAAATGAGGGCAGAAAATAAGTTAAAAATTTCTGCGCCACTCGATCGGGAACTGCCTCGCGCATGACAATTGTTTGGGGAATGTGCAACTTTTCTAGTTCATTGGCTAATCCCAAACCATCACAAGAGTTAAAAATCGCTAATTGTAATCCACCCTCGATCACTTTTTTGAGCGCTGAAGAGATTTCCTCAATGCTAAGACTATCATTTTGATTGATATAAATTCGACCTCTTTGACCTTCACTACGACTGTGACCAGCGAAAAACAGGATATCCCAAGGTTGTTCCCA
>JBFRWL010000129.1:0-3885 GCA_051439565.1 Prochloraceae cyanobacterium | reverse complement strand
CGTAGTGGGAGCCGCGATCGACTATGAGCTCAGTCTGGTTGAAGGTTTAAAAATTACCGCGCTCGATCGACAAACTCCGGCATCCGGTTCCAGCGGAGCTGCACTGGGAGTCTTGATAGGGGCAATTAGCCATAAAACTAAGGGTAGAGCCTGGCGTTTGCGTCAAACCAGTATGCAGCGCTATGAAACCCTTATTCCTGAGTTAGAAGCTCTTACAGGAAAGCGCGTCCCCTTCAATCGTCAAGGCATCCTCATGCTCCGTTTGATTGAGGAAGATGTTAAGAAATGGAAAAAACTAGCTGAAATTCGCCACTCCCAAGGCTACAACTTAGAGGTTTGGGATCGCCAACAAGTGCAACAGCAATGTCCCCAAATAGCAGATAAGCAAATTTTTGGTGCTATCTACTCTCCTCAAGACCGACAGGTCAATCCGACAATTCTCACTGAAGCTTTAGTGACTGGAGCAGCAAAAAACGGCGTTAACTGGCAATTTGGAGTAGTTGTGTTAAATTTTACGACAACTATGCCCGATTCCTCTAATCTGCGCCGCTGCTGCCAGATTCATACTAGTGCTGGGACTGTGGATGTAGATTGGTTGGTAATAGCGGCTGGTTTGGGTTCTACTCCCCTGAGCGCTTCTTTGAGGCGACCAGTAGACATCCGTCCCGTTCTGGGACAAGCATGGCATTTAAAGCTAGACAAACCTCTAGGCAATCCAGATTTCCAACCCGTTATCACTGGGGACGATATCCACCTCGTTCCTCTGGGTGACGGCGAATATTGGCTAGGAGCAACCGTTGAGTTTCCCTCGGCTACAGGTGAGATAGTAGCAGCACCAGATTTGTTGGTCAAGCTGAGACAGGAGGCGATCGCCTTTTGTCCCGCCTTAGCTGAGGCTACCGTTATCCGCACTTGGTCGGGAAAGCGTCCTCGCCCAGAAGGACAACCTGCACCCATTATCGGTCAACTATCCGGTTACAGCAACGTTCTTTTAGCAACAGGTCACTATCGTAACGGCATTTTACTCGCACCTGGCACAGCTCAAGTAATTAAACAAACGATAATCAGTTAGTAAAAGGGTTTTTTAATTTCATGTCTACTACTAATCTCAAACAAAGTCATGTGGCTTTATCCTTAGAGGAATCATTTCTAGCAATCATCATGATTGCTGTTCAAGCCGATAAAGTCCTCACACTATCAGAAGAAGAGATAGTTAAGGCAACTTTACATCGAATGAATATTTTCCAAAACTACTCTGAGAAGGAGCTGATTCAAAAGGTAGAAAAAGTACTGAGTACCCTAGAAAATCAAGGCGATGAAGTAGTTTTAGACTCAGCAGTTAACGCACTTCCCAGTCAACTTTACACTACTGCTTTTGCCCTAGCAACAGATATAGTCTTATCTGACGGCGACATGAACGAAAGCGAAAAAAATACTTTGAGTAAAATTCAAAATAGTTTGTCTATATCCTCAGAAACAGCTTCTAAGATTATCGAAGTCATGACCATTAAAAATTACAATTATCAATCCTAATTGAGTTGCTGATTGTCACTAACAGGTAACAGGGGGAGAGAGGGAGACAAGGGGGAGAATAACAAACAGCTAACAGCGTTTTAGGGATTGAGCGATCGCGCTTTCTAGTTCTTGCTGAGTTAAATTGGTCACAATGAACACTTCTTGCACGGTTTTACCCTGCCGCGCGATCGCTTTATACCCCCCACGTATGGGTACAGATATCCTAAGTTTGAGCTTCGGACAATGACCCCTAGCGCGACCGATCGGTCCAGGGGTAACAGTTTCAATTCCTGAGTGGGTAATCAGCTTCTCTAGAACTGGGATCAGACCAGAAAGATGTGTAGAGTGATTCCAGACCAATCTACCGCCAGAGGAACTGCTCATCTACTTACGCCGCCTCCAGAGGAGCCATAGTCAAACCGGCGCGGCTTAATTGTTGATGATATAATTCTGCTTGTTCGTGGGGGCCAACCCAGACAATTGCTTGTCCCTCGTTGTGAACTTGTTCTGTCAGACTCCAAGCGCGATCGCTACTCATTCCGGGAATGTACTTCATTAAACACTCAGCGACGTGCTTAAAAGTGTTGAAATCGTCATTAAGTACGATCACTTTATAGTTAGGATAGGGCTTAGAAATAACTTGACTGGAGCGTTCAGGTGCTACAGTAGGCGAAGTAGCCATTGCTTTTACCCCTGCTGACAGTCTTGTAACCATAAATCAGTTCCTAAAAAACTCTAATCCAGTTGCCTAGTAAAGATGTCAATGCTTCTCCCTAGTTTAACTATTTTTAAGAATTTATTCCAATTTTAGTTTCCCTGTTTTTTTTGAAATGATGGGTTTAGATAGGACATAGGGAGAAAATTTAATGACATTGATCCCTAACTTCTGATTTCTAACTTCTTGAATAACACTTATCCCTCAAATCAATCTTGACAAGATACTAGAAGATCATCGCTGAGAAAACTCGTGGCTAAACTAAAGTTAAAAAATCTGAAAAAAAAGTACACTCACAAAGTAATCCCAGTTAAGGATATTAGCCTGGAAGTAGAGGATGGAGAGTTTCTGACTCTACTTGGTCCCTCTGGATGCGGAAAATCAACCCTGCTGCGGTTAATTGCAGGTTTAGAACAACCAACTCAAGGCGAGGTACAAATTGGGAATCAAAATATGAATGGAGTAGTACCAGGCGATCGTAATATTGCTATGGTCTTCCAAAGTTATGCTCTCTATCCTCACATGACAGTAGCCGAAAACGTTGGCACAGCTCTAAAACTGCGTAAAATAGCTAAGGCGGAAATCGAGGGTCGGGTGCGCGAGGCAGCTGACAAGCTGGGATTGGAGCAATTACTCAACCGCAAACCCGGTCAGTTGTCTGGAGGACAAAGGCAACGGGTAGCCCTTGCTCGTGCTTTGGTGCGCAAACCAGATGTATTCTTATTAGACGAGCCTCTGAGTAATCTCGATGCCTTGTTGCGAGAAAGAGTGAGGGCGGAACTAAAACAGTTATTCAAAGAACAAAATAAACCTGTGGTCTACGTGACTCACGATCAAACAGAGGCAATGACCTTATCTAGTAAGGTTGCCGTCCTCTACGATGGTTTAGTGCAACAGCTTGACCCTCCTAACCGAATTTACACTCACCCAGCCAACCAGTTTGTGGCAGGTTTTGTTGGCAGTCCTCAGATGAATTTGCTCAACCTCAAATGCGAAGGAAAGGCCGCAGTTTTGGGGAATTTCTCTCTTTCTTTACCCGATCTCCCCACAGTACCGCCGCACATTGTTTTGGGCATTCGTCCCGAAGATATTCGCCTAGCTGAAACTTCTGATACCCAGACTATTAAAGGTCAAGTGTATTTGGTAGAAGAGTTAGGTAAAGAAAATTTGATTAGAGTCCGAGTTGACGGCTCGGATATTACGATACGTGCTTTACTGAATGCTGGAGATAAGTGGGAGGACGATCGAGTAACTCTGGCTGTTCCAGAGCATACAATGCACTGGTTTGATGTGAAAACAGGCGATCGCCTCAATCTATAAGCTGTTAATCTTTTAAGAAAGCTAGTGCTGATAGAGAGGTCAGAGGTCAGAAGTCAGAGGTAATAACAAAAACCTAACTACTGATTCAGTTTTATATTTATTTTCGCTTATCTACTTATTAGCTGATTAGAAAAGCACAGGCAGCTTATTAGTTGTGAAAAAAATCTCCCTGCGTTCAATTTTGATGTATTTATTGGGTCTTGTTTTTCGTCATCCTGTCACTGGGACTAATATTGTCCCCTTGCTACCTGACGATCGCATTGTTTTGGTCCGACGGCGTGACACGGGTAAGTGGGCGCTACCGGGAGGGATGGTAATATGGGGAGAAAATATTC
>JBFRWL010000128.1:0-3500 GCA_051439565.1 Prochloraceae cyanobacterium | reverse complement strand
TGAAGAATCGCTAAACGGGCTTGATTTTTATCTAGAGCTACTCCTCGAACTGGAGGAGCGGAAGACTGAGATGCGGCAAGACTCGGAAGAGTAGAACTATCTATATCAAAAGCTTGATGCACTACTTTTAAGGCTTTAATTCCATCACTTTGGGCGACAACACAACTAATTTTAATTTCCGAAGTTGTAATCATCTGGATGTTGATCTTTTCCCTAGCTAGGGCATTAAAGAATTTGGCTGCTACCCCTGGATGGGCGACCATTCCCGCACCGACAATGCTAACTTTTGCGATCGCATCATCCACAATTATTTCACCACAGTTAATAGTTTTTGCTAGCTCAATTAAAGCATTACGAGCCATTTCCCCATCACCTTGAGCCACAGTAAAGGCAATATCACGGGTAGGGATATCATTAATAACTCGACAGCGTTGGGACTGAATAATTGTGTCAACACTGACATTTTTTGCTGCTAATAATCCAAAGATTTGGGCTGCCATACCTGGACGATCTGGTACGTGAAGAATCGCTAAACGGGCTTGATTTTTATCTAGAGCTACTCCTCGAACTGGAGGAGCGGAAGACTGAGATGCGGCAAGACTCGGAAGAGTAGAACTATCTATATCAAAAGCTTGACAGAGAACTTGAGCAGCGCGATCGCAGTCTTTTTTATCGATGACGCAACTGACTTTGACTTCTGAGGTAGAAATCATTTGGAGGTTAATTCCTCCATCAGCCAGGGTTTGAAACATCTTAGCTGCAATCCCAGGACGACCAATCATCCCTGCACCAGAAATGGCAATTTTAGCTATCTGACGATCTACCATCACCTCTGCTTCTTCAGTGGCAGTCGGTTGACTGCGGAGGGATGGTGCAATGGCTTCTGAGACAGCTTCCGCTTGTTTGAGAGCCTCTTCCGCTACAGTAAAGGCAATATCATTGGTATTAAATTCGTGAACTGACTGAATAATTAGGTCAATATCTACAGCTTCACGGGCAATTGAGCCAAAGAGACTAGCAGCAACCCCAGGACGGTCGGGAATGCGTAATAAGGCGACTTTTGCTTGATTCGTATCAATTTCCACCCCATCTACTGCTTTGGCTATTTCTAATCCTGACAGCGATCGCGGTCTTGGTGCGGGACTAGTCACCCTAGTTCCTGGAGCATCACTCCAACTGGATAATACTACTAGGGGAATACCAAAGTTACGGGCAATTTCTACGGCACGGGGATGTAAAACACTAGCTCCCAAGCTTGCCAACTCTAGCATTTCATCGGCGGTAATTTCTTCCATGAGTTGGGCTTCTGGCACAATACGTGGATCGGTCGTGAGGATACCAGGTACATCAGTATAAATCTCACAGCGATCGGCTTGCAAAGAAGCTGCTAGAGCCACCGCAGAAGTATCTGATCCCCCTCTTCCCAGGGTGGTAATTTCCAATTCTTCCCCATTACTAACCCCCTGAAATCCTGCGACTACTACTACTTTTCCTGCCTCTAAATTCTTTCGCAGACGCTCCGTATTAATTTCTAAAATGCGGGCGCGACTGTGTTCTGCTTCAGTCACAATGCCCACTTGCGCCCCTGTCATTGATATGGCTGGTTGTCCTAGTTCGTGCAGTGCCATACTTAGTAGGGCAATAGATACCTGTTCTCCTGTCGATAGCAACATATCCATCTCTCGACGACAGGGTTTAGTAGAAATCGCTTGTGCCAAGCCTACTAGGGTGTCGGTGCTTTTGCCCATAGCCGAAACTACAACCACCAAACTATTACCCTGTTGCACTGTCTTAGTGACTCGCTCGGCAACTGCTTTGATTCTTTCTACTGTCCCTACTGATGTTCCACCGTACTTTTGAACTACTAATGCCATATCCTTATCATTTGTCCTGTACCATTTATCATTTGTTTAAAGTTCAATGATAAATATTCGATACTCAATATTAAACTTTAAATGTTCCCTGTTGAATGTTCAATGATAAATGTTTAATAATGCTTGGGTAATTGGTGCTATTTTAAACTCGGTACTTCTGTCAGTAGCTTGGATACTCCCCAAAAAACTTCTAACTCCGATGGGTTATCTTCACGCCTGGATTTTGGGGGTGTTAGTTTGGGGTACGCTCCACTGGCAAGGCTATTTAGTTGTAATGTTCTATTTCCTGGTAGGTTCAGCCGTAACTAAAATTGGTATGGCACAAAAAGAAGCAGAAGGCATAGCAGAAAAACGTTCAGGAATGCGGGGACCCGAAAACGTCTGGGGTTCGGCTCTCACTGCCACTATTTGCGCTGTTGTAACTTTATTTGTTGATTCCCCTTGGCAAGAATTATTAATCCTGGGCTATGTAGCAAGTTTCGCTACCAAACTATCTGATACTACTGCTAGTGAGGTGGGAAAAGCCTATGGTAAAACTACTTTCTTAATCACCAATTTCCAGCCTGTACCCAGAGGCACAGAAGGAGCAGTAAGCTTGGAAGGAACTGTAGCGGGAATTTTGGGTTCTATTGCGATCGCATTTGTCGGTTGGGCTGTAGGTCTAATCAATCTTTATGGCATTATGATCTGTATCATTGCTGCCTTTATCGCTACTAATATTGAAAGTGTGATCGGTGCAACTGTGCAATCCCGTTTTAATTGGCTTACTAATGAAGTGGTGAATTTCTTTAATACGGCGATCGGTGCCATAGTAGCAATAGGTATTGGGGCAATTAAATTTTTCTAAATCTAAATCACTCACAAAAAGCGACGGGAAGCTATTTCTTGTAGGTGTAGGAGGAATAGTCGCCCATCACTTTGTTAATAGTTGATAGTTAATTGCAATGAACGATGCCCTAAAGGATACCGCTTCGCATAAACAATGAACGCGAAATCACACTTCATTTATGAGTGGGATGAGATTAATTCAGAGCTTTTTCTGTAAAGGTTTGAACTTTGTCACAAAGTTTTATAGCTTCAGCGATCGCCTGTTGCCCGATCTTTGATAGAATTTAGACTATCAGGCAAAAAGCTTCCCGTCCCACGTTATTTAATTGAGCCAAAAATTAACAGACAAAAAAACAAGTGCGCCAACACTCGTTTTAACTTAAAAATAAGTAATATCATGATATCAAAAAATCAAGTTCTTGCTCAACTAAACAAAACAGTTGATTATATTTGCATCGTAGAGTTAGCTAGTTCTCTAGGAGGATCGGTATCCGAGGTTAGACAAAGGCTCAAAGATTTGGGAGACAAGGTAGAAAATAACGACCGCGATGAATGGCGAATAACTAGACAGATTAGTAATAGTAATATATTGAGTAAATCTGAAAGAGCAGAAAGAGACGCTCTTGAAAATACAATACAACAAGCTTTTTATATTGCAGGTCAGGCTCTCAACCCGCATTTCTCACAAATTAAATTAAAAGCCAATTTAGAGCTTAAAAGTTGAAGATTTTTTCTAATAATAGAAATTTGAGATGCTGGAGATCAAAAAATCAGGCTAAATTGTGAAAAAATTCGACA
>JBFRWL010000127.1:0-4861 GCA_051439565.1 Prochloraceae cyanobacterium | reverse complement strand
CCCCTAGATATAGCTTGAATCATTCTAGCAAACTCGATATTGATCGGCTTAATCTCCGCAAAGATTAATTCAACAACATTTGTAGTTAAAAATCTTTAATCCTTTGAACTCTAATATTCATTAGCAACATGACATGAAATACCCAATTGTCCTGCAACACTCTGAAGAAGACTGCGGTGCGGCCTGCATCGCTACCATTGCCAAACATTACGGACGCACCTTTGCCATCAGCCGAGTGCGGGAATTCGTCGGTACAGGAGCCCGAGGCACTACCTTGTTAGGGTTGAACCGAGGAGCGGAAGCTCTGGGATTTAATGCCCGTCAAGTTAAAGCGACATCTGAATTACTCGATCGCCTCAACGAAGCACCTTTACCAGCGATCATCCATTGGAAAGGCTATCATTGGGTGGTTTTATACGGCAAAAAAGGCAAAAAATATGTCATTGCCGATCCAGCTGTCGGCATTCGCCATCTAACTCGCAAAGAATTAGTTGCTGGTTGGGGTAATGGGATCATGTTACTTCTCACACCAGATGACAGTCGCTTTTACGATCAGGAAAACGATAAAGTTGGCGGTTTTGGTCGCTATATTCAAAGAGTTTGGCCCTATCGTCATATTTTAGCCTTAGCTATTATTATTAATTTCGCGATCGGTTTGCTTTCTCTGGCATCTCCCTTGATGATGCAATTACTCACTGATGATGTCTTAGTTAGGGGAGACACCCAATTACTGACTACGGTAGCGATTGGCGTTATTGCCATGAACCTGTTTAGAAGTGGAGTTGGTTTAGTCCAGTCTCATCTGATTGGTCATTTTGGTCAAAAATTACAATTAGGACTGATCCTCGAATATGGTCGCAAACTGCTACATTTACCATTATCCTATTTTGAGGGACGTCGTAGTGGGGAAGTAGTCAGTCGGATTGCTGATGTCAATGCCATCAATGCCCTAGTTTCCCAAATAGTTTTAGGTTTACCTAGTCAATTCTTTATTGCGGTAATTTCTTTAGGGTTAATGATTTTCTATAGTTGGGAACTAACTCTAGCTACGATTGGGGCTTTTATCCTGGTTACTGTGGTCAATCTGCTATTTCTGCCTGCTCTACGCCGCAAAACTCGCAACCTGATTGTCTCAGGTACCGAAAATCAAGGATTCTTGGTGGAAACCTTTCGGGGAGTTCAGGTACTAAAAACTACGCAAGCTACTCCTCAAGCTTGGCAAGAATATCAAAGTAATTATGGTCGTTTAGCTAATTTAGGTTGGAGTCGGATGAAGTTGGGACTCTACAGCAGCACGATCACTGGTGTTTTATCAACTTTTATTTCGATCGCCGTATTGTGGTTAGGCAGCTACCTCGTAATTGGTGGCAAGTTAACGATTGGTCAATTGATGGCTTATAACGGCATGAGTGGTAATTTTATTGGCTTTTTAGGAGCAGCGATCGCTTTAGTTGACGAATTTATTACCGCCCAAGTAGTGATTCAACGCTTAACCGAAGTCATCGATGCGACTCCGGAGGACGAACAAGATTTCCAAAAACCTTGGGCAAAAATACCTGGTGAGACAGATATTACTTGTACTCAACTAAATTTCCATCATGCGGGGCGAGTTGACCTCTTGCAAGATTTCTCAGTCACCATTCCTGGTGGCAAAGTGACAGCACTCATTGGTCAATCTGGTTGTGGTAAAAGTACTTTAGCCAAACTGCTTGCTGGTTTATATTCCTCTCAATCGGGCAATATTCGCTATGACCTTTACAATCAGCAAGATCTCTCTTTAGAATGTCTCCGGCAACAGGTCGTATTAGTGCCTCAAGAACCCCATTTTTGGAGTCGCTCGATTATCGAAAATTTCCGCTTTAGCTATCCCGACGTTACTTTTGAGCAAATTGTTAAAGCTTGTCAGATAGCGGGTGCTGACGAATTTATTAGCGCCTTACCCGATAAATATCAAACTGTACTCGGAGAATTTGGTGCTAATCTCTCTGGTGGTCAAAAACAAAGATTAGCCATTGCTCGGGCGATCGTGACTAACCCACCAATTCTCATTTTAGATGAATCCACTGGTGCCCTCGATCCCGTGAGTGAAGCTCAAGTATTAACTCAATTGCTGGAGTCGCGACAGAGCCAAACGACAATTCTGATCAGTCATCGTCCGAAAGTGATTCAAAGAGCCGATTGGATTATCATGCTCGAACAAGGAAAGCTCAAAATTCAGGGAACTCCTCAAGATTTGAGTTCTCAAGCTGGAGAACATTTAAACTTCTTGGATCAGATTATATCCTCAAATCATAGTTGGGTATCAGAATACTCTAGTTATTCTGCCCAGGTTAATTCTTCAACCAATGGTCATAGAAAGACGGCTAATATAAACAATTTTTAAAGAGATAAATTAAGACTAACTAGAAAAATGTTGACTAATTCCAACCCTAGCTTTTTACCTCAACTTAACGACAACGAATTTTTACCCCCGATTGGTCGTTGGATTATCTTTGGTGGACTGTTTTTTGTCACTGCCGTCGGCTTAGCCGTTCCTCTGGCTTCTGTCGCCAGATATAAAGAAACTGTTAAAGCACAGGCTAGTTTGCGTCCTGCAGGAAAATTAAGGATTGTGCAAGCTGCTACCGAAGGGCAGATTCTCGATATCCTGGTTCAAGAAAACCAAACAGTAAAAGAAGGAGATTTGATTGCAACTATTGACGATTCTCGTCTGCAAACCAAAAAAAATCAACTGCAAAATAACCTCCGACAAGCGCAGGGGCAATTAGTTCAAACTAACGCTCAGATTAATGCTCTTAATAGTCAGATTAAGGCCGAACAAAATCGCATTCAGCGTGCTGTTGCTTCAGCAAAAATTGAACTAGAACGCCGCCGCCGCGAATATCAAGATAAACAAATTACTACCAGTGCTGAAGTAGAAGAAGCATCCGCCGAGGTCAGAATGGCTAGTCGAGATTTGCAAAAAACTAGCGCCGAGCTCCAATCAGCTCAAGCTAACTTAAGATCCCTTCAGGCTTCCTATTTAGCAGCTAAATCTAAATATGAACGTTATCAGAGCGTTGCCGATCAAGGAGCCTTGCCTCTAGATCAATTAGAGGAAGCTAAATTAGATGTTCAACAACAACGCGAAGCGATCGCAGCCCAAGAAGCTACCATTGCGATGCAAGAAGCAACGATTAAGCAACGACAAGAAAATGTTTCAGCAGCTAAGGCAAGATTGAAACGAGTTCAAGCTTATTTGTCTCCCAGTAGAGCCGAAGTTGCGATCGCAGAATCGAATATTGCTCAAGAACAAGCTAGCGGTCAAGCAACTCTGGCAACTTTAAATAAAGAACAAGAAGTTTTAATTAAGCAGCGTATTGAAATCAATAAACAACTAGAAAATGATCGCCAAGAACTACAACAATTAGAAAGTGAACTGGCTCAAACCAAGATTAAAGCCACAGTAGACGGGATTATCTCCCAACTTGCCTTGCGCAATTCTCAGCAAACGGTACGCTTAGGAGAGCAAATAGCCCAAATTGTTCCGAGTAATGCTTCTTTGGAAGTCAAAGCTCAAGTGTCAACCAAGGATATTGGTAAGTTAGCCAACGGTCAAGATGTGCAAATGCGAGTATCTGCTTGCCCCTATCCCGATTATGGAACTCTTAAAGGTCAGGTTCAAGCAATTTCTTCTGACGTGATCTCTCCTAACGCTAAGGGAACCAATGAAGCAACTAGTGGGACGATAGATCAGGCACAGAAAACTTTCTATGAAGTAACAATTAAGCCAGAAAGCCTGGTTTTGGGAGAAGGGAATCACCAATGTACTCTTCACCTAGGAATGGAGGGGCGAGCTGATATCATTACTAGAGAAGAAACTGTACTGAACTTTTTACTCAGAAAAGCGAGAATCATTACCGATTTTTAACCAAAAAGCGATCGCTAAATACCAAAACATCTTCTGTAGTATGATAATTATTTATTGATGAAAAAACTTGATATTGCTTAATATATAAGCTTTTGAGACAATCCAGTTTCACCCCAAGCATGACAGTGGTCTATATTTTTGTCCCGCTGATCGCTTATCCTATTTGAGAAACCTTGCCATAATTATTGTGACTAAATGTAACAAAACATCTCATTTTTTGTATAAGCTAGTTAGGTGGAGTCTCGCCGAGTAGGTGGCAACAGAGAGGAGTCTATTGGATAAGAACCAAACATTTATAGACCGATTGACAAAACAGGTAGCAACCCAACCTGAAAAAACAGCATTCACTTTTTTACCAGACGGTGATAGCGAATCTGATCGCCTTAGTTTTCAAGAATTAGCGACTAAAGCTCAAGCGATCGCCGCTGTCTTACAAAGTCACAAGGCCACAGGAGAAAGAGCATTACTGTTATATCAACCTGGATTAGAGTTTGTCACGGCATTTTTGGGTTGTTTATATGCAGGAGTGGTCGCGGTACCAGCTTATCCTCCCAGGGCTAATCGCTCCGTTGATCGTCTCTTGGCTGTTGTCACTGATGCCAAAGCTAAATTTGCCCTGACAACAGAAGATTTACAGCAGAAAATTCAACAGAAGTTTCAAGCAGCGGGGCAAAATTCGCTGAAATTTATCGCTACAGATGGCTTGGAAAATGATTGGGCTACTAATTGGTGTCAACCGAACTTAACTGCTGACAATTTGGCGTTTTTGCAATATACCAGTGGTTCTACTGGGAAACCTAAAGGAGTCATGGTGAGTCATGGCAATTTACTAGAAAATTCCGCTTCGATTCAGCAAGCTTTTCAGAATATTCCTGAACATAGAATTGTTTCCTGGTTGCCACCCTATCACGATATGGGTTTAATCGGCTGTATTATCCAGCCGATCTATGT
>JBFRWL010000126.1:0-14122 GCA_051439565.1 Prochloraceae cyanobacterium | reverse complement strand
AATATCTAGTCACCCAGAGGAGGCACAAAAGCTTCTTTGGGCAAGCTTTAGACGGGAATTGTACCAAACGATTGTTTGATATTGTCTTTTCCCTATCGGTTTTGTTGTTATTTTCCCCTATCTATCTTCTGTTGGCCTTATTAATTGCTCTGAGTTCTCCTGGACCAATTTTTTACGTTCAGAAACGAGTCGGAAAAAATTACAAACTATTTGGCTGCATAAAATTCAGAACAATGGTTAATAATGCTGACGAGGTTTTACAATCAATAATCGCTCAATCGCCCGAGCTACGGGAAGAATTTGAAGATAATTTTAAGTTAAAACAAGATCCTAGGGTGACCAGAATTGGAAGATTTTTACGCATGACTAGTCTGGACGAATTTCCTCAGTTTTGGAACGTTCTCAAAGGAGATATGAGCGTTGTCGGACCTCGACCTTTAGTTAGAGAGGAACTGCCTAAATACGGACATCGTATTGACAAAGTACTGACGATTCGACCTGGAATTACAGGGCTATGGCAAGTCTCTGGACGCAACGACATTCCTTACCCCCAAAGAGTTCAGATGGATGCCTATTATGCTAGCTGTCGCAATTGGTGGCTAGATCTGTGGGTGATTGTGAAAACAATTGGCGTAATTGTTTTTCCTCGCAACAATGGTGCTTATTAAGAAAATGTGCCAAGATGACAATCTACACGGATTAAGCTAGTAAAAACTGGGTATTCAATCCATATTGCTGAGATTATGGGTTGAATACCCTAAAAAATGGATAATACTTGATTAAACGCGAAAAACTTGAATTATGAACCAAGCTAAGCGGGTGCTGATTAGGAACTAATTACGAAATTTCCAGCTCAAATGGATTTGAAGCAAGGGGCGAAAAATGCTATCGATTGCTATCGGCAGCACGGTGAGAGGATCGACTCCTCTTTTACCAGGGTTTACCTGTTTAGTTGAGAGGTGTTTTCCTAAATTGAAATAAGCTAAAGATAAAGTTAATCATGTCATCGCGTCAAGTTTTTGAACAATTTATTCAAATTGAAGCTAGTGCTACGATTGTCGAACGTTGTATCACTGACCTAGAATTAATGCATCGCTGGTTAAATCCGATTTTGCGTTGCGAACCGATCGGCAAATGGAATACAGATCTAGGCGGTCGCAGTCGCTTCGTCATTAAAATCCCTCTATTGCAGCCTACTCTCAAAAGTATAGTCATTAAGCGAGAACCGGGTTTGATTGTTTGGCAGTTTGAGGGTTTTTTTAGGGGCAGCGATCGCTGGGAATGTCAACCAACATCTGAGGGAACGAGTTTACTCAACCGCTTTGAATTCGAGATTCCCAATCCGATCGTGAGTTGGGGTTTTAATAGTTTCGCTGCTTCCTGGACAAAAGAAGACATGAAAGCGCAACTAAGACGACTCAAACGAGTAGCAGAGGAAGTATATCAAACAGAATGTTGAACTCACAATGAAGAGATGTCAATGATAATTGTTCAAAAAATAACCTGCTTTTCGACAATTAAAGCTTCAGCTATTTCGCTGGGCACTGGTTTAGAAAACAAATATCCTTGTCCGTATTCACAATTTAATTGGCTCAGCAGAGCCAGTTGGTAGCTAGTTTCTACTCCTTCGGCAATCACATCCATACCGAGATTATTAGCCAGAAGAACAATTGTTCGCGTTACCTCCAATTTTTGCCGATCGCTCTCGATATCTCTGACAAAAGAGCGGTCAATCTTTAAAGTACTAATGGGTAAGCGGTAGAGATAACTTAAAGACGAGTAACCGGTACCGAAATCATCCATCGATACCTTAATCCCAAAAGCTTTTAATTCTTGGAGAATCAAGCTAGCTCTGTCGATGTTTTCGATAATTGCGCTCTCGGTAATTTCTAGTGTCAAGCAGTGGGGTTCCAGACCAGTTTCCTCTAAAATTTGCATAATTTGAGCGCTTAGATCAGGAATGGCAAACTGAAGGGCTGAGAGATTGACACTGAGAGTCAAAGGAGAATCTCTTCTATGTCGTCGTTTCCATTGACGCATCTGACGACAAGCAGTACGCAAAACCCACCACCCAATTGGTACTATCGCTCCCGTTTCTTCGGCTATGGGAATAAATTCAGCCGGAGAAACCATGCCTCGTTGTGGATGTTGCCAGCGAACTAATGCTTCAAAGCCGATAATTTCACGGTTGTCCAGTTCGACGATTGGTTGATAGAAAACTTGAAACTGATTGCGCTCAATTGCTCGCCGCAGATCGTTTTCTAAGTTTAAGCGCTCAAGCGCCTTGATATGCATAGATCGATCGAAGACTACATGGCGTGCCTTGCCTAGAGCTTTGGCCTTATACATCGCCGTGTCCGCATCTCGTAAGAAATCTTCGATATTCTTGTAGTCTTCTCTATTCAGAGCAATACCAATACTAGCGGTGATAAAGAGCTCGTGTCCCCCAGCCAGATGAAAAGGGAAATTCAGTTGCTCTTGGACGCGCTGGGCAATAGTGGTAGCCTCACCATGATCTTGAAGGTTTTCCAGGAGAATGGCAAATTCATCCCCTCCCAGTCGCGCCACTAGATCTTCAGAGCGAAAACATCTTTTCAACCTTTGAGCCAACTCGATGAGCAGTTCGTCTCCAGCTAGATGACCCAAACTATCATTGACGACCTTGAAGCGATCTAGATCGAGAAACAACACCGCAAATAAATAATCCTGGCTTTCTTGAGTCCGCTGGATTAACTGCTCTAGTCGCTCCTTGAAAAAAGTGCGATTGGGCAACCCCGTTAACTTATCGTGCCTGGCTTCATAGCGTAATTTGCGTTCAGCTAGCCTTCGCTCGGTAATATCTCGTGCTACACAAATAATTTTTTCTGGGTCGCCATGCTCATCAAAGACAACAGAGTTCGACACGGCGACAAGAATTTTTCTCCCGTCCTTGGTCAGATAAGTTATTTCCCAATTATTCATCAAATCCTTTTGCAGCAAATTATTGATGTCTAGTTGAGTATTCTCTGCCAAAAGGTATTTTAAATTCTTATTAATTAATTCCTTCTCAGAATAGCCCAAAAGGTTCACAGTTGCCTGATTAACTTTTTCGATAGTTCCCTCAGTAGTGATAACGATCAGGCTATCGATCATGGAACTAAGAACCCGATCGAGTTCTGACTTAGAGACTGTAGTTTTTTTCAACCCTGCGAGCATCTGATTGAAGCTAACCGCTAAAACCCCCAATTCATCTTGGCTTTGGACTATAGCGGTGGAAATGGGCTCAAATTTTCCTTGTCCTATTCGTAAGGCTGATTGTTGTAAAACTTCAATGGGTGCTGCAATAGAACGAGATACCAACCTCCCGAGAACCAGAGAGAGGAAAATGCTAACTATTAAAGAATAAACTATGATTTGATTGTCATGGTGAATCGCTTGTTTAATGTCTAGAGCTTGCTCTTCTAATTCTTTGATGGCATCATCTTGGTATTTTTGCACCAGAGGAATAAGAACTTCTCGGATCTGAGGCTGTAACTGTTGTGAAAAAAATTGCTCAGCTCGATCGGGGTGGCTCTGGTTTAGAGCTAAGTAATGAGTAACAAGTTGTTTAGATAAATTAATCTCTTTTTTTAAAGTTTTTAGCCAATTAAGTTCTTCTTTTTCTGCTTGATAGTCGAGGGTAGAAACCTTATCCTGGAACTCAGCTCCCAAGGAAGTAGCTTTCTGGCTCATAGATAAAGCTTTGTCTAAATCAATTAAAGCTTGCTCAATAATTTGATAATTTTGATGATTTTTAACCAAGTTTTTGCCTTTTAGCTCTCGTTGAGATCTTGCTAACAAAACTTGTTGAGAAGAAGCTTCAAGGGATTGTAAAGACCGAGCCAGCTGTTTGGAAGCCTTGACTTCCACTAATGTACTTTGAATAACACTTTGAGTATCCCGTTCAATTCCTAAATTGATGCGGAGATAGAGTAAACCAGTAATTCCTAAAAGCAAAGAAGTTCCTAAAAACCCTATATTTAATTTATGAGATATTTTCATCGGCTCAGCCAGATTAAGTATAAATATACCTGGGAAGCAAGGGGAAATAATTATTATGCTCTTAAAATAGCCAGAACCCAGGATCAATGAAAAGAGCTAAACTCTAGTCGTTAATAAAATTAAATAATAAATTAAGCTTTAATGTAATCAGTAAAATACCTCAAGTTTTTAAGCCAAAGGTCAATTCAATTCAGGCATAGGAGAATAGGCAACAGCAGCAGTCATCACTGCTTAGGTATCGATTTTTATAGTTTATTTTTTAATTTCTTTAGTCCTGTTTGGAGAAACAATATTTTAGTAATTAATATCTAACTCTTAATTTTCTTCTGAAAAGCGAATAATATCGTCATCTCCGAGATATTCTCCATTTTGTACTTCAATCATTACCAGTGGGATAACTCCTGGGTTTTCAACGCGGTGACGAGTGTTCATAGGAACGTAGGTTGATTGTTTTTGCATCAGGAGAGTTTCCTTGCCATCACAGATGACTTTAGCTGTACCAGAGACAACGATCCAGTGTTCGCTGCGATGATAGTGCATTTGAGTACTGATGTGATGTCCCGGCTTAACCACTATGCGATTAATGCGATAACGGGCTCCTTCTTCTAAAACTGTAACTGTTCCCCAGGGAGGCGTGCGAGTAAGTTTGAGTTGTTCAGTTATCTGAGTTTCTTGATGATTTGGTTCGTCATTCATAATTTATTTCCTCCAACTTATATTTTAGGTCGGAGGAACAATCTTTCCAATAGGATTGAGATACTATTGAAATTAACTATACGCGTTCTGCTTGGGTTATGTAGAAGTTTTGTAATATCCCTAGAGTCTCAAAGTGGTAATCAGGTAAAGAAGCAGGCAGGGACAAATCAGTCTCGTAAATACTGAAAAGGAACAAGTTTTTCCGTTGAGTATTCTCTGCAATAATTTGTCTGATTTGGGCACGATTTGTATCTATTAAAGAATGACATTGACGTTGCAGGAAATCTCCGAATTTTTCAGGAACTTGGGTACAAACATTTTCTTTGACGTATAGTGATAGTTTTTCTGTAGCGTATACTTCATAAGCGTCTTGACCTGGATTGCTCGCCACCATTAATAATCCTAAACCGCCTAAAGCAATGCCACCAACGGCGGTAATGAGCTGCCTACCTTTCATATGTTTTTCACTTTTTACTATTTCTAACTTCGAGATTAACTTAAGTGAACTACCATCGTTCTCAATCTATTAAGTTGGTAGACAGACCCCATTGAAAGATAGATTTTAAGCTAGGAAGCTGAAATTGCTCCAGGGTCAACTGAAGAAGAAAACTAAAGGCTCAAATACTAAATCGCTGTATGATATGCTATAGTGTATAGGCTAGACGGCGAGCGTAGCCAAGAGGTTAAGGCAGTGGATTGTGGTTCCACCATACGTGGGTTCGAATCCCATCGTTCGCCCTAATCTCGGCAAAAATAATTACAACAAACTTCATCTACCTTACTTGAGCTGCTTTCAAACTACAGGTACTCCGATTCCAAAGAAAAGCTCCGATACCGACAGCTAAG
The DNA here is from genome assembly GCA_051439565.1 of Prochloraceae cyanobacterium. Taxonomy (GTDB): domain Bacteria; phylum Cyanobacteriota; class Cyanobacteriia; order Cyanobacteriales; family JBFRWL01; genus JBFRWL01. The sequence continues at coordinate 8,560 of JBFRWL010000126.1, read as the reverse complement.
TTGGATAAACAGGCAGCAGCAAATATACCATTAATCCCGAATAGCCAGCTTCCTAGATAAGCTAGAGGAACGTAAAGCAAGAACATCCTAGTTAAGGTCATCACCGCTGATGGCAGGGGTTTGCCTAAGGCATTGAAGGTCGAGCTAGAGATGAAAATAATGCCTGAAGCACTATAGCTAATCGGTACTAACATCAGATAAGTAGACGCGATCTTAACTACATCGGGGTTATTATTAAACACAGATACAATCCAACGACCGCCAAAAGCGAGAACGATCGCCACTAAACCTCCCCAAATCAAACAAAACAGGAAACTCAACTGCAAAGCCCGATCGACTCGACTATACTTTTTTGCTCCCCAATTCTGACCAACAAAGGGTCCGATACTAGCAGATAAAGCTAGCAGCGCGATCGTAGCTAGGGACTCCACCCGTGAGACAATACCAAAAGCAGCAACGGCTTGAGGACCATAAAAAGCCATCAAACTGGTAATAAAACCGATCGAAACAGGGATAATTATGTTAGTAGCTGCCGCAGGTAAGCCGACGTACAAAATACTCTGCCAGCATCCCCAAACCTCTTTCCAACTAGGTAGGACAAACAGCAGCATCCTTTCTCGGAAGTGGAGAAACATTAGAGAAGCAACTAAAGTAATTGCCCTGGCGATCGCCGTAGCTAAAGCAGCACCCTGAAGTTCTAGAGCAGGAAAGCCACCCCAGCCAAAAATTAGCAAGGGATCTAATATTATGTTGATAAAAGCAGCAACGGTCATAATTATGCCAGGAATCAAAGTATTGCCAGCAGCACGAATGGCACTGTTGCCAACCATCGGCACTACTAGAAAAATCATCCCCAGATACCAAATAGTCATGTAGTCTTGAATTAAGGGAATTAACTCAGGAGTAGCACCCAAAGCTCTAAACAAGGGGTTCATGGTTGTCAGACCGAGGAGAACAAAGAGGACAACCACTAGTAGGGATAAAGTTAGGCTGTTGGTGGTCAGACATTTTACTTTATGGCGATCGCCTTCTCCAATTGCCCTAGCAATTACCGAAGCAGCACCAATTCCCAAACCCATTGCTACGCTACCTAAAACCATAACTACTGGAAAGGTAAAGCTCATCGCCGCTAGCTCTTTAGTTCCTAGTTGAGCGACAAAAAAAGTGTCGATTGCACTGAAGGCAATTACGGCAAAAACGCCCCACACCATCGGCAAGGTTAGTTTGACAAGCTGGGCTCCCACATTTCCTTGTGTTAGTCTATTGTTCATTTTTTTAATTCTTTTCTTAACAAAAATTTATCTTATTTAGCTGCTACTTGGCTGACAACCTCGGTAAAGGGTATCGAGCTAAGAAGGAGAAAAAATTGTCAAGATAGTAGATGGGACATTGAGTAGCAAATTGAAGATGACATCTAAATACCAAAGTCCGATTATTCGCTTAGAGGAAGTTAATAAGGTTTACAGTAGTGGCAATGCAGTAGTCCAGGCGCTTACTGACGTTAATTTAACTGTAGTATCGCTATTGTTACGGTCACTACGAATCAGAAGTAGCTCGTCTCAGTCAGCGTATTATCTGGTTTTGCGACGGACAAGTGGTGCATTCCCATCTCCCCCCAGAAAAAATGCTTGGCGTTGCTATTGCTTCTTGAGTTCTACTTGTCTAGAAGAATTAGGATTTCGATCCAAGTTTGTTACAAATTTTTGATTTTATAAAAAGAATGTAAAAAAATACTCAATTTTCTGGTTCTCAGCTCACAACTAGAGCCAATAGTGGATAATTAGAAGTTAAGGAGCTTATATTTTCCTATACTTTGATTAAAAAACTATAAAACTTATCAAATAAATGGGCAACCAAGACAGACTTTTGAGTCAACATAAACTCGTTTATTCTAACAAAGAGATAGAAATAGAGCAACTAAGCTGCTACGATGCCAAGGCGATCGGACGCTATTATCGCTACCGACCTTGGCTATACATCCGGCGAACCCTGACTATTGTTTGGTCCTTCGCTGTATTCATCTTTAATTTACACTTAGATAAGTGGCGCAATCAAACCGAGCCAAACAGGTACAAACGTGCTGCTCAACTGCGAGAGCTACTTACCCGTTTAGGTCCCACTTTTATTAAAGTCGGTCAAGCCCTCTCCACTCGACCCGATTTAATTCGCAAAGACTTTCTCCAAGAATTGGTTAAGTTACAAGACCAACTGCCGGCTTTTGACAATGAGATTGCCTTTGCCATCATAGAAGCGGAATTGAATCGCAGTGTAGACAAAGTATATCGGGAAATTTCACCCCATCCCGTAGCTGCTGCCAGCCTCGGTCAAGTTTACCGCGCTGTTTTGCACACTGGAGAAGAAGTAGCAGTTAAGGTGCAGCGTCTTAACTTACGACCTGTGCTCAGCCTTGACCTATTCTTAATGCGTTGTGGCGCAGTTTGGTTAGCTCCCTGGCTACCTCTCAATCTAGGTCATGACCTGACCCTAATTGTAGATGAGTTTGGCACTAAATTATTCGAAGAAGTAAATTACATCAACGAAGGGCACAACGCAGAAAAATTTGCCGTCAATTTTCGCGACGATCCCGAAGTCAAAGTTCCTAAAATCTACTGGGAATATAGTAGCTACCGCGTTCTTACTTTAGAGTGGATTAACGGCTTTAAGCTTACTGATACTGACAAGATTAAAGCTGCTGGTTTAGATACCGACGCTCTGATTAGGATAGGCGTTACTTCTGGATTGCGCCAGCTATTAGAACACGGATTTTTCCACGCCGATCCCCATCCTGGAAATTTGTTTGCTACTCTTGACGGTCGCATGGCTTATATCGATTTCGGAATGATGGATCAGTTGGAAGAAGTTACCAAAGAAACTATTGCTAGCTCGGTAGTACAACTGATTAATCGGGATTACTACGCTTTAGCTAGAGACTTCATACAACTGGGTTTTTTGACCTCTGACACGAGCATAGAACCGATTATTCCCGCTTTAGAACAAGTGTTAGGGAATGCTATGGGCAAAAGTGTAGGAAATTTCAACTTCAAAACCATTACTGATGATTTTTCGGAGTTGATGTATGACTATCCTTTCCGAGTTCCGGCTAAATTTGCTCTGATTATCCGTTCTCTGATTACTCAGGAAGGACTAGCACTGAGTTTGAATCCTAATTTCAAAATTGTGGAAGTTTCCTATCCCTATGTGGCGCGACGGTTACTCACTGAAGAATCGCCTCAGATGCGGCAGCACTTGATAGAAGTGTTATTCAAAGATAACAAGTTCCAATGGCAGCGATTGGAAAATATGATTGCGATCGCTCGTTCTGACTCTAAATTTGACCTCTTGCCTACTGCTAGCTTAGGTTTGCGATATTTACTCTCAGAAGAAGGTCAATATCTGCGCCGTCAATTATTGCTGGCATTAACAGAAGACGATCGACTGCATACTGAGGAAGTACAGCGCCTGTGGACTTTAGTTAAAGACGACCTCCAGCCACAGCGCTTGTTTGATGTTGCTGTTAAGGTATTTCAGGAAATTTCTCTTGATACAGTTGCCGCAATTATTCCTGAAGCAAATAGTTTGAGATAGATTAATTAAGGATTTATTTAACAATTGACATCTAATGTACTATTTGCCTTCACCACCATATCTTTTAATTGTTTTTGGTTTATTTGCCGGGATCGCCTCTGGCTTAGCTTTTGAAGCTACTCTCAAGCTAAAAGTAAGAGAATGGTCGCAAAAACCCTCAGATTCAGACGAACCAGGAGTAAGACGATGGGAACTATTTCTGCCATTTCTAGGAATTTGTGCTGGAGTCTGCGTGTTTCTCGCCTCTGGATTAGAGATTTTTAACATTCTCCGCTGGATTACCTATGCCATAGCTTTGCCTCTAACCATTTTTATTGGCAATCTGATATGGTCTCAATTGGGCAAGTTATTGTTGCAATTAAAGCAAGGTGGCTCCCAAGCACTAGATTTGGATTCTCCAGAATAATCGCGATCGATCCGCCTACAACAGTTTTTGACTGAGTGCAATACATCTTGTTGGGGTGAGAGCTCGAAGCAGGAGGAATAAAGAGGAGAGAGGTGAGAGAAAATTACCTCCCCTCTTAACTAAACTTAATTACTTTATATGTATTTATATATACAGACAAATAATCTAGAAAAATAGATGTATTGATAGTTCTAAAGTTAGGTTAAATTAGACTTTTAGTAATCAATTTTCCTAATGACTAAGATTTAATTTCTCGGTACTTTGCTCAACCCAGAAATACGTTTCAACAATTCAAGAAAAGTCTAATTCAATGATGTCTAAATCAATCTTGACTAAAGGGAAACAACCCCCTAAAAAGAGACAATTGTATTCACAGCAGTATTTGCAATCTGTTGGGAATATTTCTTATCTCCAACCTTTCAAAAAGATTGCTAACTCCTTTTCTCCCTACTGGCTAGCTTGTATTCCTCTAGCAGCCATAATTGTTATTGTCTGGAATACAGCCGTACTTGCTCAGGAAGGAAAAGCAACAACTCCAGAAGAAATTCAAGGTACTCTCAACACCATTTGGGTTTTAGTGGCAGCAATCCTGGTGATTTTTATGAATGCCGGATTCGGGATGCTCGAAACTGGTTTCTGCCGTCAGAAAAATGCTGTCAATATCCTCTCCAAAAACCTCGTTGTCTTTGCCCTAGCAACTCTTGCTTATTGGGCAATTGGTTTTTGCTTTATGTTCGGTAAAGGTAATGGGTGGATTGGCTTAGGAGGCTGGTTTTTAAGTAGCGAAGATCCAGCTACTTACGGACTAGATCCTTTTCCAGCCGGGTTGCCCATATCGGTCTTTTTTCTCTTCCAAGTAGCCTTTGCTGGAACAGCAGCAACGATCGTTTCTGGTGCGGTGGCTGAAAGGATTAAGTTTGTAGACTTCCTCATCTTTAGCTTGCTGCTGACCGGAATTTTTTACCCAATTACCGGGCACTGGGTATGGAGTGGCGAGGGCTGGCTATCAGCAGCAGGTTTCTCAGACTTTGCTGGCTCAACAGTAGTCCACTCAGTCGGTGGTTGGGCTGCTTTAATGGGAGCGGCAATTCTCGGCCCCAGAGAGGGTAAATACCGAGACGGTCGAATTAGTGCCATCCCAGGCCATAATATGAGCATTGCCACTCTAGGATGTTTGATTCTCTGGATTGGCTGGTTTGGTTTTAATCCCGGCTCGGAATTAGCTGCTAATGCTAATGTGCCTTATATTGCTCTGACTACTAACTTGGCGGCAGCAGCAGGGGGAGTTACAGCTACTTTAACATCTTGGCTCAAAGATGGCAGACCAGACCTTTCCATGATTATTAATGGCATACTGGCTGGTTTAGTAGCGATTACTGCTCCCTGTAATAGTGTTTCTTATCTGTCGGCTGTAATCATCGGTATCATTGCCGGCATTATTGTGGTTTTTTCTGTCGCTTTCTTTGACAGCATCAGAATTGACGATCCGGTGGGTGCAATTTCAGTTCACTTAGTCAACGGTATTTGGGGAACTCTGGCAGTTGGCATCTTTGCTAAAGATACTGGTCTATTGACTGGTCACGGCTTGAACCAAATAGGCGCTCAACTGTTAGGCATTGTCGCGATCGGTGCTTTTACGGCTATCTTTAGCTTCGTCGCTTGGATAGCGCTCAAAGTTACTCTTGGCGTGCGCGTTACTCCAGAAGAAGAAATTGAAGGCTTGGATATTGGTGAACACGGTATGGAAGCCTATAGCGGATTCGTTAAAGAATCTGATGTCTTGATTGGTAGCAGTCCTAGTACCCTAAGTAGTATTAGTGACATAACTAGTAAATCAGATCTTTAGCTACTAAGCTGAAGTAAATTTATAACATTCAAGCAAAATAGGCGAGAATTACTCGGGGGATTTAGACTCGAACTATATAGGCGAAAACTCTTCGTCTTCGACGATGACTGCGGTAGACTCAGGAATTTTCTCCCAGTTTAGAGAGATAGCTCCAAGGTTCAGAGACGATCGCCCGATCTTTGTCGGAAAATCTTGGAACTCAGTTTTATTTCCTTGAGGAGACTCATTCTCTTACTAATACTTTGTCAAGATTGATTTGAGGGATAAGTGTCATTCAACAAGTCAGAAATCAGAAGTCACTGTCATTAAAATTTTCTGCCTTATCTTCCTTGTCCTATCTCAATCGATCCCTTCTTTTGGGGCATCTAGAAATCTAAACTTCACAACCAGTTTTCTCAGCCACATAATTTTGCTGTGAGTACCACGGAACTTAGTTAACTCTCGATTCAAAATCAAACTAATACTACCCTTATCCCAGATAAATAAATTCAAGAAGAATGAAGATATTTTTCTTAGACAACAGGTTATAGATAGAGAGTTGTTTGTTTCTATTTTAACTGTTAAAATCATCTCAATTTTCCTGTTTTAATCAAAACATAAACTTAGTTTTGGCTCATTATTACCTTGGGGATCACTAGCTAAACACCTAACCTAATATTTTCTTTATTTTTAGTAAAAAAATAGTAATAAATTTTCAGATAAATAAACTAATTAACAAGCTAATACTAGGATATTTACCTTGACGACAGATACATTATTTCTCATTTTCTAAGCATAGCTTATTCAACTTTTGGCAAAAATAAATTGCTTGCTTTAAATTTTGTTTTCTGCCTGAATAAATTCTGATTAACAGCCTTATTCTCGATCAAATTCACCTTTTTCATCGTTGCAGACAATTAGCATTAACCCTGATTTGATATGAGTTAGACAGGGTGTACAGAGCAGCTCTCAAATGAATGAGGTACAAAATTAGTTGTTTTTAGGGATTAGGGATTGGGGATTCGGAAATTCTTAGCCTGGTACTTAAGTCTCTTCTAGTAACTATTTCCTTTCCATTCATAGGTATACACCACTTAACTGAAAAGCGCTACATCTATCTAAAATTTTTAGACGATCTGGGGAGAGTTTGACTGTTACTTAGGTAAATACTTATTGGTCTTAGGTGTATGTTACGAATAATATTATACTCTTGATAAGCAATAGACTGCTTGATGGGAGTCAGGTTCACCGCGATCGCTGTTGAATAAGTCTTTGAGAAATCCCTGAATAATAATTCTTGACAAAAAAACAGCAATATGAATCAAACCAAGACTCCATTTTTTCTGCATAATTGTAAAGAACTGATACATTCTCATTAAAAGAGAATCTTCCGGGAAACTCCCAAGGGATTAATTTTAAAGAAAGTAATGGGTAAGCAGCGAATTCTATCTGGGGTTCAACCAACTGGTAAGTTACACCTAGGCAATTATTTAGGGGCGATTCGCAACTGGGTAGAAATACAAAGCGAATATGATAACTTCTTCTGCGTAGTAGATTTACACGCCATCACCGTACCCCACAATCCAGAGACCCTAGCCTCTGATACTTATACAATTGCCGCTCTCTATTTAGCCTGCGGCATAGATTTGCAACATTCCACTATCTTCGTACAATCCCACATTACCGCTCACAGCGAGTTGACGTGGCTATTGAACTGTATCACCCCTCTCAACTGGCTGGAAAGAATGATCCAGTTCAAAGAAAAGGCTGTTAAACAGGGAGAAAATGTCAGTGTTGGTTTGCTAGATTACCCCGTACTTATGGCAGCAGACATATTACTTTACGATGCTGACAAAGTCCCGGTAGGAGAAGACCAAAAGCAACATTTAGAATTAACTCGCGATATTGCTGTGCGGTTAAATGATAAATTTGGTAGCAAAGACGAACAAGTACTCAAGATTCCCGAACCGCTAATTCGTAAAGAAGGAGCAAGGGTGATGAGTCTGGCTGACGGTACTAGTAAAATGTCTAAGTCAGATCCTGCGGATATGAGTCGGATTAATTTACTAGATCCGCCAGAAGTAATCCAGAAAAAGATTAAGCGCTGTAAGACAGATCCAATTCGAGGTTTAGCCTTCGACGATCGAGAACGTCCAGAATGCAATAATCTATTGACTCTTTACACCTTACTCTCAGGAAAAACTAAACAAGAAGTGGCAGCCGAATGTCAAGATATGGGTTGGGGTCAATTTAAACCTTTGCTTGCGGAAGCAACTATTGCATCCCTTAAGCCAATTCAGGATAAATATAAGCAGATAATGGACGATCGAGGCTATTTAGATTCAGTCTTAAAAGAAGGTCAGCAAAAGGCAGGGGCAATTGCCAATCAGACTCTATCCAAAGTTAAAAATGCCCTCGGTTATCTGCCTCCTTTGTAGAAACAACAACTGACAAATGACTAATGACCAATAATTTTCGTCGTGCTATCCAAGCCAAAAAGTTTCTAATTACTGCTGAGGTTGCCCCTCCCAAAGGGGGTAATCCATTGCGGATGCTGGAGATGGCAGGAAAGCTCAAGGATAGAGTCCACGCCGTAAATATTACCGATGGCAGTCGTGCTGTGTTGCGGATGTCTTCAGTAGCAGCTTCAGGGATTTTATTACAGCACGGGATCGAGCCAATATGTCAGATTGCCTGCCGCGATCGCAACTCTATTGCCTTACAAGCCGATCTGATGGGTGCCC
>JBFRWL010000125.1:0-15826 GCA_051439565.1 Prochloraceae cyanobacterium | reverse complement strand
CGCGTATGACTCCTACTTTAATGATCTTCGATTTCATCGCCGCACCACCGTACTTAATTACTAACGTTCCACCAGCAAATCTCTGAATGTGGGGGAGAGCTTCACTTAGTACTCGCACGCGGGTAGCTTCAGCTTCTCTAATATATTCCCTCTCGCTGGCCATAGATCGGTTATCAGTTATCAGTTATCAATTATCAATTATCAGCGATCGATGTAAATCTTGGTCGCTGGCTTAACCTGTTAATTGTATTCGCCAGAAATGGCTGTTGGCTTCACAACTCTAGGAATCATCTCTATAATTTGCGAGGCAATTTGTTCGGGAGTTTGATATTTCTCTATTTTCACCTGCAAATCGGCTTGAGTATAAATAGGTCGTCTAGCTTCTAGTATGTGGCTTAGCTTCTGACTGGGATTGGGGTCTTGTAACAGCGGTCTGGTATTGTCATCAGCTAAACGTTCGATCAGTAATTCTGGAGGAGCATCTAGCCAAACAATCAAGCCATAATGAAGATAGCTCCAGTTCTCTTGTCTAAGTACTATCCCACCGCCAGTAGCGATCGCGCTTTTGGTATAAGCAGATACTTCCCTCAAAACTTGAGTTTCTAATTGTCTAAAACTTTCTTCCCCCTCATTAGCAAAAATTTCCTTAATCTTTCGAGCGGCAACTCGCTCAATCAAAACATCTGTGTCAAAAAAACGGTAGTTAAGCTGTTGGGCTAATATTTTCCCTACAGTGGTTTTTCCCGTTCCCATCATACCAATCAGGAAAACATTAATTCCTTTTAACAAGTTATTCATATCTATATATAAGTCAGAGGTCAGGGGTAAGAGGTCAGAGGTCAGTACTTTACTTTATATATATGTTTTTCTTGATCAACTAGGAGCTTAACTTCAATTTCTTTAGATTTTTCAAAACGCTTCATGTTTAAAACAATAAAACGATCGCTTATCTTTTTTACTGATTAATTAAAATACTGTTTATAAAGTAAATCTTAAATCAGGCTAATGACTAAAAAATTAAGCTGTTAGCTGTTGGTTTTTCTCCCTTGTCTTCCTCTCTCCCTACAGTCCCCACACTTCCCACACTCTCCCTCAATCTTTGATTGACAAACAGTTGATAAAGATCGTCTCGGCTGTTAACCAATCCAATCTTCATCATCCTCGTCATCTTCTATAGGTTCGTGGGGAAGGTCTCGATGTGGCGGTCTAATTACCCGATATTCAGCGTCATAAACTTTCTCGCTTTTGCCTACTCCTGTATCTTTGGGTTCTTTATAGGTGTAGGAATATATTGAACCAGAACGAGAGACAGTTTTTGGCTGTTGCTGCGTTTCAAAAACATTAGATTTGTCCTCTTTGTTTAGGCTGTGATCGAAACTGCTAATCCGAGTAGATTCTCTAGGAGCTTCTTCAATATTCCAATCTTCTTCCTCCTCTCGATCTCTTTTCTCATCTGTAACCTTTTCTCCAGGTTCCCAGATAAACTGAGCAGCACTATCGACAGGCGATCGCTGATAATCTTGTTGTTCTTGACTTTCCTCTTTAGGGGGAGTAGCTGAAGTCAAATCTGGGGAAGGGGTGCTAGTTGCGGTTGAATAGTTGCTAGGGAACTCTACAGGGGTAGGCTCACTCCCTCGATTAGTTTCTTGCTGAGGAGGTTTAGGCGAGTATGATTGGGGTTTGTCCCGATAAATAACCTTAGGAGCAGTTCTCCTAGGACTAAAATTGAGCAGTTGTAAGCAAAGACTGGTAAAAGCACCACTAACAAAAAACAGCAACATCCATAACGCTAGTGGTAATTTAAGAGGAAACTGGATGCCCAAAAATACTAAGGTTACTGGTTGGAGATTGTAAATGATAAAGATAATTAATATCCCCAGCAATAGCAGTAATATGGGTAGCTTGTTGCCACTAGAAAACATAAGTAATTCTCCTTAAGATAGGGAAGGGAAGTTCGCTGAGCTTTGCTCAATAGACTCCTCGCAAAAGTAACCAAGCAATTATTTTTGATGGCGTATTTGTCAATTACTATCCCTATTGCCTATTGCCTGACTTGGAGCAAGAAGTCTAATTAACTCCCATCTCGATCTTAATGTCCCTGCCAGCGATTAATGGGTATGCAGTCAATTCCTAGTTGATCTAGAGCACGGGCAACAACGAAGTCTACTAAATCTTCAATAGTTTTGGGGTTGTGATACCAGGCGGGTATGGCAGGGACAATTCTAACTCCTGTTTCTGCTAGTGCAGTTAAGTTACGAAGGTGAATTAGACTAAAAGGTGTCTCGCGGGGAACCACAATTAGCGGACTACCTTCTTTGAGTTGAACGTCAGCAGCACGTTCGAGTAGGTCAGAACTCAAACCAGCAGCAATTTTAGCAACTGTACTCATGCTACAAGGAATAATAATCATTCCCATAGTGCGAAAAGAGCCGCTGGCAATGTTTGCTCCCACGTCACTCCAGCGATGACAGCGCAGTTTTCCTAGACGATCGACTCCTGTTTGCTCTCGCCAGAATAGCTCCTGTTCCTCTGGTTCTGGGGGCATTCTCACATTTTGTTCGGCTTGCCAGACCATATAGCTTGCTTTCGAGGCAACTAGCTCGATCGCGTAATCTGCTTCTAGAAGGAACTTTAAGGCACGCACAGCATAAATTAAGCCAGAAGCGCCACTAATGCCTAAAATAAGCGGTTTATTTTTCATCTTTTGGCTTAAATCAGTCCTTCGAGTTCTAATTCTTCAATCATTTGTAGTCCGTGCGGATCTCCTACTCCTAATATGGCTGCTTTGGCATCTTCTTTGACTCCCACATCTTTATCTTCTACTAAAGATTCGATTAGAGCGTCAATAGCAGTGGCATAAACAACATTGGAAGGCAATTCGCGGCATAATTGCCCCAGAGACCAGGCACAATTACTTCTTACAGCAGCTATTGGATCTCGTCTTAAACCTCCAATTAGAGGCGGAATAGTAGCAACTACACCTTCGTACTCTAGCTTGGCGATTTGTGCTAAGCTACTAGCTGCCCACAGGCGCACGGCAGGTATATCGGTTTTGAGAGCGTGAATCAGGGGTGGTAAAGAGCGAATATCGCCGCTATTTCCTAAAGCCCAAACAATCCCTTTGCGCACGTAACCGTTCCAATCGCGATCGAGTACTTCAATTAACGGCTCAACCACATCGGCACTGCTATTGCGTCCCAGAGCATAGGCAGCACTCACTCGTACTAAAGGACAAACATCAGCCAGTAACTCGATCAGAGGAGGAATAGCTCTGCTATCTGTTAGCTCGCAAAAGGCTCTAGCCGCCAGCATTCTTTGCTGCGCTTCTGGGTGAGACAGTAGTGGCAACATTGCTTCTGGGTCAGGCGGTGGATTTACTGACTCCTCATCTACTGGCTCCATGCTATCCAGAGGACTTTCAAATTCTTCCTCTGTATCTAGGATACTTAGGTCTTCACTATCTTCCATACTTAATATATTTATCCTATCCTGACCCATTTAACCAGTTTTTTGTTATTGAATTTTTATCAAAGAGATTTGAACATTAAGAGGGAGAGAGTTTGGTAGCCCAGACTGTGATAAAGATTGAGGGCAGTTTGATTGTTAGTAAATACCTGCAGACTAATTTGCCGATCGCCCCTTGCCTTTGCCCAGTCTTGAGCACTATGCATCAGTGCTGTGGCAATTCCCTGACGTCGATGTTCTGGTACGACGTAGAGCAAGAAAATGTGAGCGTAGCGATCGCCCTTTACTTGATCTCTCGCATTGCCCATCCAACAAACTGCCACTGGTATCGTCTTTGTTTCCTCCTCTTCTGCTAAATCAACTAACCACAGAGGCGTTTGCGAACCAAAGTATTTCTCAACTGTTTGTGTTAAATGAGAAAAATCTTTTTGGTCGGGGAAAAGCTCTTGGTAAGCTAGATACATAAATTCTATCAATATAGCACGGTCTTTTCCCGAACCACGCCGCAACTGATAGCTTTTTGGTAACACTATCTTTAAATAGGCTTTAATTAACTGATGATGCTGGTAAACTGGGCGCACTAGTCTGGTCCGAACCAGTAGCATCTAAAGTTACATCAACGTCTTCTATTGGTGCTGGCGCTGCCATATCCGAGGGCAAAAAGATACGAGCGCTTACTGCTGCTAAGGCGATTAAGAAGACTAAAAAAGTTAACAAGGGAGCAATGTATTGACGGAAGATTGCCATTGTAATTTTAGAAACTTTTCAATATTGTTTAGCTTGATCTTTGTCAAGTTATCCCTATCTAGTTTAGCGACTGAGGATACTATCGAGAAAAGATATATAGCAATCGGATTTGACTCGCGAATTGAGAAGGTGAAGACAGGTGTTAGGTGTTTCTCCCTTGTCCCCCCTCTCTCCCCACACTTCCCACACTCCCCCCTCTCCCCATCACAACCACTCTTCATCATCCAATCCCGGTCTAGGCATAGGTAAGACTTTTTTCTTATTCAGCTGACGTAGCCAGAAGCCTCCAGCCGTGGCGATCGCCAAACAAATCCAGCCAGTTAGGGACTGAAGTAACAAAAAGCCACCAATTGCTAACATTGCCCCAAACAGAAGCATAATTGCTGCTAAAACTCGCAGGATATCTTGTCTCAAATCCTGGACTGGGAAAACTCCTGTTCGTTCCCTTTGACGCTTCCAGCCTATACCATTAGGTCGCACTCGCCGATAAAATTCATCTAAAGTCTCTTCTGATTCTGGCGAGGTAAGTAACATTACTGTTACCCAGAGAATAGTTACGCTTGCACTAACAAAAATTACCCGCCAACCAAAGTCAGGAATTTTAAATACTGGAGCGAGAGTAGTCAGACAACCGACAATAAAACTACCCAGAATGGCAGCTAATTCAGCCGCAGCATTAATTCTCCACCAAAACCACCTCAAAATTAAAACTAAACCCGAACCCGTACCAATAATCAGTACCAGTCGGAATACGGTAGCGACATCCCTAGCTACAAAAGCAGCAGTAGCACCTAAAACAGTAACAATTACAGAAGAGATACGTCCTACTAAAACTAATTGAGATTGGTTAGCCTCTGGGTTGAAGAAGCGACGATAGAGGTCGTTGGTGATAAAAGATGCTCCCCAGTTGATAGAGGTAGAAACAGTACTCATAAAAGCAGCTACCAAAGACGCTACCACCAATCCCAGTACTCCTGGCGGCAGAAAATCTAGCATTAGTTTGGGATAGCCTAACTCTCGGTCTGCTAAATCGGGATAGATAACCAAAGCTGCTAGTGCTACGATAATCCAAGGCCAAGTACGCACGATGTAGTGCAGAATATTAAAAATCCAAGCCGCTTTCTCTGCTTCACCTTCGTCTTTAGCTGCAGCAAATCGCTGTACGAATTCGCCACCGCCGTCGCTGCGCCGCCACGACCACCACTGAATGAAAATATAGGCAAAAAAGGTACTAGCGCTAATGCCTGCAGTTTTACTAAATTGAATTACAGCACCCCCGTCTGTGCTAACAGTGAGGGGCAGTAGAGATAAAATATCTTTGTCGGCTACTTGGGGAACTTGAGGGACTTTTTCGATCAGAGTATGAATGTCGCCGACGTTGTTGAGAGCGAATGCAGCTACTATTAGCGCTCCCGATAAGGCAAGGAAAAATTGAAAGAAATCTGTGGATACTACCCCCCACAAACCAGCTAAACCAGCATAGATCAAGACAAAGATGCTGACACCAATAACGCTCAAAAGTTTAACGTAGCTAGCATCTTCAGGTATGCCCAGATTTTGCCAGATTTCGAGAGCTTCTACTACTTTGACCATTGCTAGCATGGCATAGCCGATCGCAATGCAATTGATAGGCACAGCAAAGATAAAGGCTTTTACTCCCCGCAGTATTGCTGCCATTTTGCCGCCATAGCGAATTTCCGTTAATTCAGCATCGGTGATTACTTCCGATCGCCGCCACATCTTAGCAAAGATGTAGACCATAATTAGATGGGAGATACCTAGATTCCACCACTCCCAATTACCTGCAATACCTCGATTGCCTACTACACCAGCAATATAAAGAGGTGTATCGATCGAGAAGGTAGTAGCTGCCATACTGATTCCTGCTAACCACCAGGGAAGCGATCGCCCCGAAATAAAAAAATCGACTATACTCTTAGATGCCTTGCGGGAGAGATACAATCCCAACCCCATAGTTAAAACCAGGTATAGCAGAACTATCAGCCAATCAATCCGTTGCATTATTTCTTCTTTGTCAAGCGATCGGACTTAGATTTTTGCTATTTTACAGTACTATTTGGTTCGTAAATTGATTGGTTAAGATAGGGAACAGGCAATAGGCAATAGGCAATAGGTGTTTGTTTCTCCCCACACTCCCCACACTCCCCACACTCCCCCTCTTCCCACACTCACCTAACCAGGGCTTTTCGCATTACTAAATCGGTATTCTAGACGGCGAAACCAGGGCGATCGCACAGTAAACACTATTACTAACAGTGGCAACAACGTTAGCAGTCCAAAAAGCTTAAACGCTAGTATTCCCATACTCATAGCCACAGAGAGAAATCCATCAGCAGTTCTTCGATAGACGAGAATTACTAGTAGGATTAGCAATCCCGCTAAGATGCCAACTTCTTGGCGCTTATACTGGCCAAGACCGAGACGGAAAGGACTGCGCAACCACCTCACTAACCATTTCCCACTCCTCTCTATCACTGTCAAAATAACTCCAGGCAAGATTAACTCCAGCAAGACCAACAGCAAAAATAACCAACTAGGAGTCAAAGTAAAAGTATAAGCCGGAAAAAGAGCCAGTTTGAACGCCTGAGCATAGTTGTAGAAGAAGAAAAATACCCATAGGAGCAGGAATTGGGGAATATAGGCGAGATGAGCAGGTGTAAGCAGAATTTCTCTGATTCCCAAGAGCAAAGCAGGAAGGAGAACAGCCCCCAGAAATAAGAGGCTGTACAAACTGGCAACTCGCACCTCTGGAATGACTTTTTCTGGGTAGCGCCGAGCGTAATTGCTGCACAACAGGAGAAATAAGCAGAAGAGCATGACGTTACTAACTGCTACAGTGGAGATCACTCTACTGGCTCCCAGTCCCCAGAAGACAGCGATCGATACTCCCATTAACCAACTTGGCTGATTGAGCTGCAACAGTAGATAAGCACCGACAGCAATAGCACCGCTGAAGGTGAGAAGCTGGCTAAAGATAAACCAAGGACTCGCTAGTGGCTGTGAGCTGACAGGCACATTCAAGGCTCGTTGTGTCCAGTTCACCACTTGTTGAGTTAATCGGGGGTCATAGGGGGCTGTAATATGCTCGGTAGTCGGAGAAATAAACAGTTGGCGAGCAGTACCAGATCTAAAGTCCCCACAAATATCACCATTGAGACAATTAGAGTTACTTTCAGTTGCTTGTTTGAACATCGATCGCAACTTCTGAGGAGGATTTAGCTGCTCATAAGCACCGACACCGAGGAAGAGATTGGCTGGGATGGTAGGTGTTGCATCTCCACCCATACTAAGTACAACTGTAGCTCGCAACTTTGGCTCCATGCGTGCTAGCTTAAGGGCAGTGTTGCCGCCCATCGAGTGACCGCCGATGCCGATGCGACTAAGATCGAAGCGTTCTGGGTGGCGGCGTACAAAAGCGAGAATGGCTTGGGCATCTGCTAGGGTGTTGACTTCAAGATTGTCAACAGATTTCAACTGTGCTGGTAATTGGTAAGATTCCCCAAAGCCGCCAAAGTCAAAAGCGATCACCCCAATTCCATGTCTGGCTAATTCTACTGCCAGTGGTGACATCATCTCCTTGCTATTGCTAATACCGTGACAGAGAATCATCACTGGCTGAGGTGTTGGTGCAGTTTTGGGCGTGTAGATGCGACCGATCAGATGACGCTGGGCATTGAGATTAATCGCTATTGGCTCGGATTGAATCCCGGGAGTAGGATTAAAAATGAGACACAAAAACACTCCAATGCCCAAAAGCAAAAAGCTGAGCAGCATTTCACGGTAACGGCGCACATTTATTCCCCTAATTGACTGAAAAATCTCAGTAATTACAGTTACAGAGTTCCCTGAAATCTTGCTAAAGTAACGGTTGCTTTCATACCCCAGCAAGCATCAGATACAGATAGAGGAAAAAACTTTAAACCACTTTACCGAAAAGGCGGAGAGAACAACAGTCCTCCATTTGACCAAAGTTGATTATAACCTCTGGAAAGTTTTAACTCTGAATCTATGCCCAAATTCCGCTCGTAAATCTCGCCGTAGTTACCGGTAGCAGATATTATCTGCTCAACGAAATTATCCTCCAATCCCAGCTTTTGACCTAGAGAACCTTCAACTCCCAAGAAGCGAAGGATTTTAGGATTAGTTTCTTGCTTGAACTGTTCCAGATTTTCTTTAGTAATGCCGAATTCTTCAGCTTGAATCAGCGCGAAAATAGCAGCTGATACTGCTTTCCTGAATTTTGGTTCGCCACTTTTAACTGCTGGAGTAAGTGGTTCCTTAGAGATAATTTCAGAGAGGATAACGTGCCGATCTGAGTGAGGCATAGTCAGCTTGCGCGAGGAAAGCTGAGAGCGATCGGCTGTCAGAGCATCACACTTACCATTCACATATCCCTTAAAAGCCTGTTCTTGATCTAGAAACTGAATCGGCGTAACAGCAATATTCAGCCTAGTATTGAGGTCATATAAATTAAGCTCGTTGGTAGTGCCTGTAGATACACAGATCTTTTTCTTGTCCAAAGCCTCCAAACTGGCGATCCCCGAACTAGAGGGAAGCATAAACCCCTGACCGTCATAAAGAACAGGGCTAAGAAAATCAACTAATGTCATGCGAGTGACGGTGTAAGTAGTATTACGCGAGAGCAAATCAACTTTACCAGACACCAATGCTTGAAAGCGTTCGTTTGTGTCGAGCTGAATGTAAGAGACAGCATCTGGGTTTCCAAGTAAAGCAGCCGCAACGACGCGACAAATATCTACGTCAAAGCCACTATACTCTCCCTTCTCGTTAACGTAGCTTAGACCTTTAACATTACCATTGATGCCGCAATTGAGCCTACCTCGTTTCTTAACTTGAGAAAGTAGATCGCTCTTAGGCTGAGGCTGTAAAGGTTGAGATTCAGAAGTTTCTGTCTGAGTTGCAGACTGTGTTATTTGGCAAGCTCCCAAAGCAAATGGTAACAACAGAAAAGAAAAAAGAGCGCTCCGTGTTATCTTTGTTGTGTTAAACATCTTTATTACCTACTTACTACTCAGTGTCCACGCTTTGATTTGTTTCGGGTCCCCTGTGATAATTAGCCCCATATCAGGACGAACTGCCAAGAAATTAACGTATAAGTTATGTCTTTCGGACAAGTGAGAGTAGTCGTAGCCTGTGGTACGATTAAACAAAACAACCGTTCCATCATTGCTAGTACTGATTAAAGCCGAACCGATAATTGCCAGGTTACTAATCTTTTCCCTCTGTCGATTGACGGTTTTAAGTAGTTTACTCGTGGTTGTGTCCCAGGTGTGGATAACCCCCTGCCGATTCCCGCTGTAAACAGTCTTCCCATCAGGAGATAGGGCAACACTGAAGACAGCATGATTATCTGTCAACACAGCAAGTTGCTCTCGAGTCTTGACATCCCAAAGCCGAACCGTACTATCATTGCCACCACTCACTACGAGGCCTAAGTCTGAAGACACCACTACAGAGTTTACGGAAGCAGAATGACCGAACAATCCTTGGCTCTTTTTGCTGGCGAGATCCCAAACGAAAATATTACCACCGAGATCTGCACTAACTAAAGTGTTACCATCGACAGCGAGGGCTAAAGATTTGATTGCCAGGGGAGAGTGCTTGTTTAAGGTATATAGTGGATCTTTGCGCCCCAACTGCCAAACCTGAATACTGCCTCGATTATCCCCACTAATGAGAGTATGACCGTCCTGACTAAAGGCTAGGTGAGTAATCTGACCTACACTCTTGTAGCTGAAAGTAGTAACGAGACTACTATTATTGAGAGCGACAATCTTTACCGTTTTCCCATCGCTGATAGCCAAGGTATTTCTTTCGCTGATGGCGATCGCCTTAACCGTATTAAACAAAGTTGAGAGGTTCTGCGAGAGAAGTGGCTCTTTAGTAAAAACAGGTAAAGTCTTCGCCCTCACTTTTTTAGAGGTCGTCGCCAACTTATTAACAGAGAAGAACCGATAGGTAAAGAAACCCCCAGCACTAACAACGCCCAGAACAAAAACTAACAATAGTTGCTTCCACCCTATCATTCTTCTCCTACTCGCTACTTCAATAGAGTTAGTCTCCCCCTTAACTTCAGGGGTAATAGGGGCGCTAAGTAGGTGGGTTGGAGGTTCTTCAGATTTAGGGTTCAGCTGCCTAACCGTAGGTTCTTCATCAACGTCAAAGTCTTGGTCTTCAGTATTGGGTAGGGTTGAAACTAGCTTTTTCTTCGGAGTGTAGTTTTTGACTCGTTCCTTGATATCCTCAAAACGCTGATGAACCGAATCTTCCCATTCTGATGGCTTATTTTGTTTCGTCCCTAATTCGTTTTTGCCATTGTTTGTCATCATTAATTTGTTATTTTAGTCAAATTTCTTTTTTAGCTAAGTTTAAAAAATCTTGGCGTTCAATACTCAATTAACAGACTGTTTATCAAGAAAAAATAAATTTGAAACGGTTCCGCTAGGGCTTAGCGAAGCTGAGGGCAGCTCGAAACAAAATTACAAGTTTTTACTCGAAGTAAATAAAAATACTTTAATTCATTTATTCTAGAGCCTGAATGCGTCTTAATCTTGAGTTAATAATCTTAATATTTATTTATAAGAATTCTCTCAGAGTTTGGGTACACGAAGACGATCCCCAACCTAATAAGACAGCGATCGCCTGTTCAAGAACAAACGATCCATCCACTGAAATCGATTGAAATCAATGATTATTAGCTTGTCTAATCAATCAATGATATGAGCAGTATTTATTCCTAAATAATTGAAGGCAACCGGACAATTAGGGAATC
Organism: Prochloraceae cyanobacterium; assembly: GCA_051439565.1. Classification (GTDB taxonomy): domain Bacteria; phylum Cyanobacteriota; class Cyanobacteriia; order Cyanobacteriales; family JBFRWL01; genus JBFRWL01. The sequence continues at coordinate 4,800 of JBFRWL010000125.1, read as the reverse complement.
CGAAAGATGGTTGTGAACTACATCAATGAATTTATCCAAGCTGCAATATTAGGAATATCTGTTGCTGCACCGATCGGAATGAATGGATTAATAGTCATCAACAAGAGCCTATCCCAAGGCAGAAGAGCAGGACTAACCGCAGGAGCTGGAGCCGCAACCATGCACGGGGTATGGACAATACTGGCCATTGTAGGAGCCGAGTGGCTTAGTGGACTATTGGATGGTAATGCTTTTGTTTTTAAAGCAGTCGCCGCGCTGATCATGGTATTTTTGGCAATCAAAACTGCGACGAGCAAGCCGACTAACTTAGAGAAGAACCGCAACGATCGCCAAACATCGATGTGGAGCTGTTACAGCCTCACTTTGTCCCTATCTATATGCAACCCGTTATCTATCTTACCCTTTATTGGGTTCGCAGCGAGTAGTGGAGCAATCCCAAAATCTGTAGTGGTGGAAATAATCGAAGTATTGGGGGTATTTAGTGGCTCGATGAGTTGGTGGTTCATTCTCAGCTTCGTGGTAGCAGTCTGCGGACGCAAACTACCCAAAATTATCTTCCGCTGCCTGAATTACTTATCAGGCGCGGTTATGGGTGGTTGGGCTTTTGTGATAGTCAGATAAAATGATGGATTTTGAAATTTTCTCAGGAGTTAAAAGAAGGCAGGAGGCAGAAGGCAGAAGGTGAAGTTATCGATCTTTCTGACTTCTGTACAGACCCGACCTGGTTCGTCTCTGCTCATGATTTAAAAACTATTTCTACTAAAACGATTGCGAGCTCTTTGCCAACGTTGTTCTATCATTTGTGCAAACTTTCTACGTTGCTCGGGAGTTAGCACTTCGCGCATTTCTAACATAGTTTCAAAGCGCAGCTCTCCTAATTTCTGCTGTAGTGTAGTCACTTGTCTATGTTTAGCACGAATTGCTGAATTAGATTCAGTTCCTACCATCATATTCCCTAACTGTTGTCGCGCTGACTTTAACTCTTGCTGCTGTTGAGAAATTTGCCCTTGGTATTTCTGACGAATCTCCCTTATTTGGCGCTGTTGTTGTTCGGTAAGGTTGAGTTCCTGGATAAACCTACCTCTTTCTTCTTCAAATTTTTGTTTCGATTGCTCTGGTCGTCTTTGTACCAGCAATTGATTCGAGGTAGGAGTCAGGTCAGTATCGGATTTAGGAGTAGCAGCCGCTAGAGCAGAACTTGTACTGCCAACAGTGAGGGTGCAAATAGTTGCAATTACAGAAAGATGACGTATTAACATGATAATTACCTCTCCGGCATGATTTTATTATTAGAAGATTGAAAATCTGTTTCTAGATCTGCTAGTAATAGCCAGTAAGTTTCGGGAGTTTCAGTTGAAGCACTAAAAGATGTCGAGCCGATCGCGCTATTCCAGCTATTAACCAGAAACAGTTCTAGTTGAGCAATACTAGGTGAAGGATTGAGGAGACGATAGCCTCCCCAGGACAGTAAAAGACCTGCTACTGTAGCTGAAGCTATGGGGATAAGGGATTTAATTCTAGGAATAGCAAAAACCAGGGAATGAGATTGCTGGTGAGGTAAGGTAGTTTCCCTCTCGATAAGTTCCATCAACTCTTCCTCAAAATTAGCTGCAGTTGGGGGAATAGCGGGGCGATACTGCTTAATAAATGCAACTAAACTTTCATCATCATTAGGAAACTTAGTCATAATGAGGCTCCTTGTTCCTGAAGAAACTTCCCGAGGGCTTTGCGGGCATTAAAAAGGCGGGATTTAACTGTACCTAGAGGTATGCTTAAAATTTGTGCTATTTCCTTTTGCGGTACATCCTCTAGATCGTGCAACACTAGAACAACTCGATGTTCGAGGCGAAGGTTTTGTAATCCTTGCTCTACTAAGTCTTGATAGTGTAAACGCATCAGATCTGGAGAATCCTGGGCTCGCGAGACGTAATTGCTCAGAATTTGTTCGTCTTCACCAGAGGATTCTCTACTAGAGGAGTTGACTTTGCCATTAAAATTGTAGCCAGAGAGCTTTCGTCCCTGTTCCACACTCTTAGCGAATTTTCGCCGTCGATCGGTAGCTACATTCCAGGTTATGCGATAAATCCAGGTAGAAAAATAAGACGCTTCCCGCAGTTTGGGCAATCCTTTCCAGGCTCTGAGGAAAACTTCTTGTACTAGATCGTCGAGTATAGAAGAACCACAAAGCTGGTATAGAGTTGATCTGACCCGCTTGTGATAGCGTCGGTACAGTTGACGGAAAGAGGCGCGATCGCCCTGCTGACACTGTAGTACTAGATCTGTATCTGTAGTATCAGCTTGCTCATCAGCTAACACCTTCACCATTCTCTCAATAATTTATTTGTCTGTTTAGACCGAAAGAGCCAAAAAAAAGTTCATATTTTTAATCTAAGCAAAAATCCTGGTGAATAAGGCAGAGGGCAGGGGGCAGAAGGAGTTAAAAGGATTAAGGATTAATGATTAATAATATCAACTGCTTTGAGGCCTAGGAATGGAAACATCAACGATTTTTACTTCGTCGTTTAAGTTAGTTAGAGGCGGCTGAATTTGATTCTTATTACCGACGACCAAAGTAACAATTTGCTCTGGTTGTAGATATTTTTTGGCAACTCGCTGCACGTCTTCAATGGTGGTTGCTTTCACGCCCCGTTGGTATTTAAAGATAAAATCTGCTGGATAGCCGTAGTATTCATAACGCATTAGTCGCGAAAGAGTTTGAGAGGGTTTCTGGAAATTAAAGACAAAGGAATTGAGGATAGACTCTTTAGCATAGGCTAATTCCTCTGGTGTAATTTTTTCAGTCTGCAGTCGCTCAATTTCTGAGAGGAGCGATTCAACAAAGGGAACAGTGCTACTAGATTTAGTTTGTCCGCCTGCGATGAAAATACCGGGATAGTCGTAACGCGGACTCCAAAAACCATAGACAGAGTAGGCAAGTCCTTGACGGGCTCTGATATCGTTAAATAAGCGTCCGCCAAATCCATTGAGGACTCCATTCACAACGCTGAGTGCTGGATAGTCGAGACTAGATAGCTGACCACCGAGATGTCCTACTAGAATATTACTTTGAGTTAACTGAGGCTGGTTAACGAAAAAGACTCCGCCCCGATATTGTTGCTCAGCGATCGGAACTCTTTTTACTGGCGCGATCGCAGGGGATTGCCAATCGCCAAAAGCTTCCTCAATCAAAGCCTTCATTGTCTCTGGCTCAAAATCCCCGACAATTCCTAAAATCATCTGGTCGGGACGAAAGTACTTTTGATAAAAATTAGTAACGTTTCGGCGGGAGATATTGTCTAGAGTTTCATATTCAACTGTACGTCCATAGGGATTATTGTTTCCGTAAATCAATTTGCGGAATTCTCGACTAGCAATATCCCCTGGATCGTCATTACGACGAGCAATTTGCCCTCGCAGTTGAGTTTTAGCTAATTCTAACTTGTCAGGGTCAAAAGCAGGGTAGCGAATTACCTGTGCAAATAATTTAAACACTGTCTCCAAGTGTTCGCTCAGAGCATTGAAACTGGCATTACCCGAACTGGTATTAATCACAGTTTCTACACTTGCTGCTCTTTGTTCGAGCATTTCGTTTAATTCATCGGGAGAGTGCTGCTTAGTACCGCCACTACGCATCACCGCCCCTGTTATTTCCGCTAAACCGACTTTATCTCCTGATTCTAAGCGAGAACCAGTGCGAATAATTAAATTACCGCTGACTAGGGGCAATTTGCGATCCTGCATCAGGTATACGACCATGCCATTATCCAGCTGATAGCGTTCGTATTCGGGTATCTTTACTTCTGGAAGAGGAGGAAATTTTAGTTCGGTGTAATGTTGTGCTGTTTGCGCTCCTGCTGGAAGATGAGCAATAAGTACCAGAACTGTTGTAATTATTACTAATCCCAGCCAGCTAAAACTTCTCAGATATTTGTTTTTGGTCATTTGTCAGTTGTCAGTAATTGGTTGTCTATTTTGTCAGAAATTAGGGAAATTTAGCCGCCTGCGGCGAGGGGAGATAGGGGGTACAAGCAAGACAAAGGGGATAAAATTACTTCCCACACTTCCCACACTCCCCACCTTCTGCCTTCTTTTAAGAAGAGGATAACAAGCGTCCAATGGTGCGATTTTCAGGGGTAAACGTTTCTTTGGCTACCCTTTGAATATCAGCAGCGTTCACAGAGACGATCGCTTCTAATTGTTCGAATAAATTACGCCAACTGCCAGTTTTAGCTTGATATTCGGCTAATAACCGTGCCATTCCCATATTGGAATCTAAGGTTCTGAGCAAATCAGCCTTTAACTTAGTCTTAGCTTGCTGCAATTCTTCTGAGGAAACTGGTTCTCTCTTGAGTCGCTCAATTTCTGCGGCTAAAGCTTTAGCTACCTCATCAACTTGGCGATCGGGAGCTGTCAAGGCATAGAATAGCAATAAGTTAGGATACTTATCTCCGGGAAAACCACTAAAACCCTGAGCAGCCAATGCCACTCGTTTTCCTTCCACCAAAGATTTATATAGCCTGGAAGTACGACCATCACTGAGGATTTGGGAGATAATCTCGTAAACTGCATGGTCGGGATGGCTAATACTGGGGCGGTGGTATCCTTCTAAATACCAAGGTTGAGAAGGTAGCTTTAAAGTAATTTCTCGCGTTTTTGTCTGGGGTGGTTCTACCTCACTCACTTCTGGCGGTTTGGGTTCAGCGGGATAGCGATCGAAATAAACTCGAGCTAATTGTTTAACCTGTTGTGGATTTACATCTCCGACAATAGCGACAGTCAAGTTATTGGGAGGGTAGTAAG
>JBFRWL010000124.1:0-2748 GCA_051439565.1 Prochloraceae cyanobacterium | reverse complement strand
TTGTAAGGCAATGCGCAAAAAGTTAATATCACTGCGAGCTATGACTTTAATCGAGACATTAGGCGGTAAAGGTGCAGCGGGAAATTCGTAAGGAGTTTGACTACGATTCACATAAAAATCAAAGATTTTGACCCCCTCCGAAATAATTTCAAAATCCAAACGATCCGCCTGTGGCGCATCAATAAAAAGAGACTTAATAACTAATGCTTGGTTCACCCTTGATAAACTCCAAATTTTGCTATTATTTCGGGCAATATTTTGGGCTTGAAGTATGACAAATTCAGGAATTTGAGCGACACCAATATTAGCTAAAACATCTTCCCCATTATTGAGATTAAGCTCGGATAGCTTGTCCTCAGAAGCTTGAGTTTTGCGCTCGTAAGCTTCTAGTAAGCGCCCATCTATATCAAGAATAGTAGGAGTTAATTCCATAGTTATAAGAAATTAGTAAAATACGTTGTGGCAATTTTTTGCTGGGTAGTGAAAGAGTCTCCATTGTCGCCAGAGCCACCACCCCCATTAGCAATACAAGTTGCTAAATTAGTTAAAATCTGATCGAGTTTTTGTTCGTTAGTATCGATAACCTCACCCGTATACTCATAAATCTCAAAAGAGAGCTGAGATATCCAGTGAGGAATACTCACGGATAAGCCATAATTTGAAGCTAATTTGGGGATAGTCAGCACTGTTACTTGTCCCAGATAAAACTTATATTTTTTCTGGACAGTGGCATTGGGAGATGTGGAACCAGTACCGATATTGACCAGTACCCGTTGCCAAATCCAACCCGCAGTTTTCCAACTATCCTTAGCCGTTGAGCTAGAGGCAGATATCGCCAGTAAATGACCAGTAAAAGTAATGGGAATCACCAGATCTGGTATGGGTTCATAGTTACCAGGAACAACGGCGGGTGCTCCCTGCAAACTATTGTCATAGCGAGACACCCAGTTATTACCATTGCCAACATCAAAAATTAGTCCCATATCAAGAGGAAAAGATCAGGTCTAATCGAGGCTCTACTCGCTCAATATAGTTATCCATGTGGGAAGTCCCGATATAGGCTTCGAGAGCTTCTAGAACCTCTTCATGGTCAACCCCACCCACCAAGAGGTCTTGTAATAGTCGCTTTTGCTCGACATGTAGTTCAAACAGCTCATCAAAAGCTGCCCGATCTTCGAGAACATCCACGGGTGGGACATAGATGTTGGCGACCTGACGCAGTAGTAGTGCCATAACTTTTTAATTAACTGGAAAAAGTAACGGTAGCGTTGGGAATATCGTTGACTTGTGCCGCATCTTTAGCTCTACTGACCTCGTTAAAGAACTCAGGTTCATAGCTAATGGATTTGAGCGCAGCCGATGCCGAACCAGCTTGAATGGTGGTTTTGAGATGGCGCATCACATCAAGTTCATCAGAGGCGGTGATATTACCAGTAGCCGAACCATCTTTAGCATCCTCAGCCTGTGTAGTTCGTCCGAAGGGAATCGAAAAGGTGCGTGTTGGTTCGTAGTTGTAGGTTTTTCCTGTGACGGCTGAAACCTTGTTCGGATTACCAGTGTAACCACCTGCTTTGAAAGAAGGCTTAATTAATGCCGGATAATAATCATTATTCTCTTCTTCGCCCCCTTCGATGAAGAAGATACCAAGGTCATTGTTAGATAAGCCACTAGCGTTAATTCCGGCAAAGGAATAAGCAGTGATGCCAACTTTATATCTTCCGTTGGCTGTGGCATCATCTCCTTCAATAGCAAAGGGATGAATACCCAGATTATAACGCTTCAAATCACCCTGATTAGGTTTGTTGACAATCTGGACAGGAGATAATCCAAACAAGTGATCACGAAACTTTTCGAGATCTGAATTCGGGGGAATATTGCCCTTTGTGTCTCTGAGTCGTTTGTGAAGTTTTGCGTACCTGTTTCTTCGTCTAGACATAATTGTATTATTTCTGAAAAATTAGCTGATTTAAATCCACCCTAACAAGGGAGATAGCGGCGTCAAGACTATACGAATCCCTATATGTTTTCGCGGTTAGAGAAGCAAAATAAATATTTCTAAAGTAATATTTGATGCTATGAGCCTAGGACCAGATCAGGGAGTCTAAATATTGGGATGTGGTGTCCACCAGAGTAATTCTATTTTGCATACCTGAAATACTTAGTAGGGCATAGCGAAACCTGACATTGCCTGTCGGTCGCCACCGTCTTTGTTTGCGCTGTTTTTCGTAAACTAATACTTTTTCAGTGGGATTAGTTTGACTTTCTTTTTCTGGTTCGGAGGTTTTGAGCAGGTCGGGATTATATTCAGCTTCGACAATAGCGATCAGCTTGTGTATCAGTTTGAGTCCTTCTGTTTTATTAAGTGCCATGATATTGAGATTTAGGCCGTATTGAGGGTCTTTATAGATGAGTTTGTACTTGCCCTTCTTCCAGATGAAATTACTGGGAACTGTCATGTTACTCCTGATAATTTCGGCTAAGTTTTGCGCTTTAGCTTTGGTCATGGATGCAGAGGTTTCATTGACTAAGCGAAAGCTGATTTGTCCTTCCATGCGTCTTCTATCGGGAATTGCTGCACTAGCATCTTGAGTGAAGAAGAGGGTCACTTGAGGGCGGAAACTGACGTTTTCCTGGTAGGGAACTGATTCGATACCGTAAACATCAGGTCGCAGATGAACTTTTTGTACCGTATAACGAAAAGTCATTAATTTAATTAAGGCCATATTTTGACTGTCGTTAGGTTCGACC
>JBFRWL010000123.1:0-3587 GCA_051439565.1 Prochloraceae cyanobacterium | reverse complement strand
CTCTAAAACTACGAATGGTCATCTTCTCACTACCACACGAACAAAAGCGATCGCGTTTGTTCACCTACTCCTTTTTGGTGGTGAATTTTGGCTTCCTTTGGCTTTTCGGGATCGCAGGTGGTGCTACTCTCCTTGTTCTTGATTTCATCCGTACTGCACGCTATATTATTTTGAATCTTAGGAGTAATGGACAGAAACTTTGTGTCTATTAAATCTCTATTAAATAGTTATAAGCTCATTTATCTTTAGCCTCAAAAGTTATGTAAATAAAATAAAGATGATAGAGGGACGGGATTATATCGGAGTTGGAGTTGGTGCTGTCATAGTAAATGAAGAAGGATTACTATTTCTTGCCAAGCGGGGTTATGCTGCACGAAATGAAAGAGAAACATGGGAGTTTCCAGGTGGAGGTGTTCAGTTTGGTGAAACGCTTGTCGAAGCAATTAAACGTGAAATATTTGAAGAATATGGAATAGAAATAGAAGTAAAAGAGTTATTAGGAGTCTTCGATCACATCTTGTCAGCAGAAAAAGAACACTGGATTTCTATCACTTATTTAGCGTCCCATCTTACTGGTAACGCAAAGATTAATGAGCCACAAAAATGCGAAGCTATAGGATGGTTTTCTCTAAAAAATTTGCCACAGCCCCTTTCAAAGATTACTCAATTAAATCTACAGAAGTATCTTGCAAATCAGTTACATAAGTCAGATACAATCGCAGACTAAAAACTTAAAGACATTTTTGCAATAGCCGAAATTAGTTTAAACTCCAGTTGGGAACCCAAGCCTATAATTATTCCTGAGATCCCGATCGAAACAATGAAAAAATTTCTGTTAACTGCCTGCGCTATTACAACTGCAACCTTGACTGTAGTAGCCAGTCAAGCAGAGGTTAATCGCAATACCGACAATAATTCTGTGGTCAAGGCGATTGATAAGCACATTGTTGAGCTTGCCAAGAAAGACTACGTACCTTATAAGGGTCTCTTTAACCACGAGTTTCCCAAGGGGTTTCCTCCAGGCTTGGGTTCTGGAATGAGCTTTCGTCATCGCGCTGCTAACGGAGATCTATATTTCTATACTGTCACCGATCGCGGTCCCAATGCTGATGCTCCTAAAACTTTTGAGGGTCAGAAAACAAAAACTTTCCTTGCTCCTCGTTTTACTCCTTTTATCGGCGTAATTCGCTTGATACCGCAGAAAAAAGCTGTATTGGAGAAGTCAATTCCACTCAAAGTTTCCGGGCAAAATATTAGTGGTCTTCCGATTTCTCCTGGCATGACTGGTTCGACAAAAGAAGTACCTCTATCAGAAAACTTTACCGTACTACCCTATGACGACAATGGTATGGATACTGAAGGAATCGCGCTTGATCGTCAAGGCAATGTCTGGATTAGTGACGAGTACGGTCCCTTTATCGCTAAAGTTAACCCCAGCACAGGTCAAATCCTGGACAAATATGCTCCAGGAGAGGGACTTCCTGAGATCCTCAAATGGCGGCAACCCAATCGGGGCATGGAAGGAATTACTATTGCACCTAATGGAAAAATTTATGGTGTGATACAAAGCACTCTCAATGTCGATCGCGAAACCCGCAATCAAGCTCAATTCATTAGGATTGTAGAATTCGATCCCTCCTCGACGGTAAAGCCCTCGAATATGGCTCCAGGCAAGATATTTCGGCTGCTGGCGTTCGCATGGTAGAAAAAAACCGCCTCTTTAACCTGAGAGATTACGGTTGGGATCCTGAGAAGATAGAGGGTCTAGCAGTAACAGGAGAAACTTCCCTAGCCGCGATCGGCGATAATGACTTTGGTCTAGAGGGTGTCATTCTGGAAGGCAACAAAAAAATTGATATGGATGACGTGCGAGTTAAAAAAGGTCGATTAGTAAATTCTGAGGGACGATCTACCAAGGGCGAATATTTAATTGTGCCTTTCTCTGCTCAACATCAGAAAAATCTGCTTTGGGATATTCAACTGAGTCGTCCTTTGAGCAACTACTGTCGGTCTTAATAGGTAGCCTTCTTCAGGTAGCTTGGGGGCGTAAGTACAGAAAAAGTAAAAACAATTTATCAAAAGTTGAAAACTATCTTAAGATTGACAAATAAGAGAATCAATTTTCTTGATAGCTAACTGCCTCACAAAATTACAGATAGATTAGGAGGAAACATATGGCGCTCGTACCCATGCGGCTGCTTTTAGATCACGCAGCAGAAAACAATTATGGTATCCCTGCATATAACGTCAATAACATGGAGCAAATCCTGTCGATCATGCAGGCTGCTGAGGAAGCAGATAGCCCGGTAATTTTGCAGGCTTCTCGCGGCGCTCGCAAATATGCTGGAGAAAACTTTTTGCGTCATTTGGTTTTAGCAGCAGTGGAATCTTACCCCCACATTCCCGTTGCTATGCACCAAGACCACGGTAACAGCCCAGCTACTTGCTATTCTGCTATTCGTAACGGTTTTACCAGCGTCATGATGGATGGCTCTCTAGAAGCAGATGCCAAAACTCCTGCTAGCTTCGAGTACAACGTCAGCGTTACTGCTGAAGTGGTAAAAGTTGCTCACTCCATCGGCGTTAGCGTTGAAGGCGAACTAGGTTGCTTGGGTTCTCTGGAAACTGGTCAAGGTGACAAAGAAGACGGTCACGGTTTTGAAGGTACTCTCACCAAAGATCAACTTTTGACTGACCCCGACGAAGCAGTTGAATTCGTTGAGCGCACCCAGGTAGATGCTTTAGCAGTGGCGATCGGTACTAGCCACGGTGCTTACAAGTTTACTCGCAAGCCTACTGGAGAAATTCTAGCCATCAGCCGGATTGAAGAAATTCACAGTCGCTTGCCCAACACCCACTTGGTAATGCACGGTTCCTCCTCCGTACCGCAAGAGTGGCTCGACATGATCAACCAATACGGCGGTAAAATTCCTGAAACTTACGGCGTACCCCTCGAAGAAATTCAGAAAGGTATTAAGAGCGGTGTACGTAAGGTTAACATTGATACCGACAACCGTTTGGCAATCACTGCTGCTATTCGCGAAGCTGCTTTTAAAGATCCTTCTAACTTCGACCCCCGTCACTTCCTGAAGCCTTCTATCAAGTACATGAAGAAAGTGTGCTTAAAGCGTTACGAAGCTTTCGGTACTGCTGGCAACGCTAGCAAGATCAAGCAAATGACCCTGGATGACTTTGCTGCTAAGTACGCTAAAGGTGAATTGACTGCTGGTACTAAGAAGACTGTTTCTGTCTAAGATCCGGTAATAGACAAGCCGTTTTCATCATAGGTAGATAGTCTGGGTAGCTGTTATAGCTGCCCAATTTTTTCTAATCGTACTTTGTGTCCCATCATCAATGATTACCCTTCTCGCTATGGGACTTGCATTAGCAATTATATTCACATTAGCGACTTAGCCGATAGGGATGAAAGCGAATAAATGGTGATCGCGATCGCTGACGATCTGTTAATATTGTCGAGTCAAACATTTTTCTAACTGTCTATGCAGGAAAAAATTGCTGTTATTGGTTTGGGTTATGTGGGTTTACCTTTAGCTCTGGCACTAGCAGAAAAATTTCCTGATACGGTT
>JBFRWL010000122.1:0-9378 GCA_051439565.1 Prochloraceae cyanobacterium | reverse complement strand
ACACTAGAGTCTGTCTGCAACTAATCAGTAAAGATAAGCACGGGGAGCAGAGGTAAAGTTGATCTATAAATCTTTCTCTGCTTCCCCTATTTACTCAACCAAGATTTTTTGGACTTTGCTCTCCAGAGCCTAGTTACAAGGTCATAAAAATGTCACAATCAAGGGAAAAGATATATTTTATATAGAATTTTGCTCTATCTTCAACAAAAAAAGATATCCTAAAGTTATGGTTAGATGAATTGAGAGATAGTATCAAAGTCTTGAAAATCCATGAAACTCGATGATTCGATAGTCGATCTAGTCAACCGCAAGTTGATTGAGACCCAAAATCATCCCCTTAATACCACAGAAATACTGGTTCTTAGGGGTATTTGGGAATATAAGACCTATCCTCAAATTGCTAAAGAGGCGGACTATAGCCCACGCTATATTACTAGTGTTGTTGCCCCAACTTTGTTAGGAAAAATCTCTATGCTCCTGGGACGGGAAGTTCCCAAAAAAATCTGTCGCCCAATACTAGAGTCTTATCTACAAGAACAGGAAGAGCGGGAGAAAAAGTCTGTACAAGATAGCTTAAGCTCCAATATAATCCGAAGCGAAGAGCCTTGCTATCCCAGCGGCTCAGTTCCTATCAAGTCTCCTTTTTACGTCGAACGCTCTCCTATTGAAGAACAGGTTTATGCAGAAATTGTTAAACCAGGAGCTTTAGTGCGCATCAAAGCTCCCAGAGAAATGGGCAAAACTTCATTTCTGCTCAGAGCTATCGATTATGCTCAAGGTCAAAGCTATCGAACTGTTAGCCTCAACTTAGAGCAATTTGATGAAGCTATTTTGGAAGATATCAATAAATTTTTACGCTGCCTGTGTAAAAATGTTACCGATCAACTGGGACTCGAATCAAAACTGGAAGAATTTTGGGATGAAGACATCGGTAGTAAAGTTAGTTGCAGCCTTTACTTCGGAAACTATGTACTCAAGCAAATTAACTCTCCTTTAGTCTTGGCGTTTGATGAGTTGAACCAGATTTTTGAGCATCCTCAAGTAGCGAGGGATTTTTTACCTCTGTTGCGTTCTTGGTACGAAGAAGCTAAAAGATCTGTAGTTTGGCAAAAACTGCGTCTAATTGTGGTTCACTCAACTGAAATTTACGTGCCTCTGCATATTAAGCAATCACCTTTCAATGTGGGTTTACCGATTAGCTTAAATACTTTTAGTCTAGAGCAAGTGCAGGAGTTAGCTAAACGCTACGAACTAAACTGGACAGATGACTCCCAAGCCAAACAACTAATGGCAATAGTAGGAGGACATCCGTCGCTGGTACACATAGCCATCTATAATTTACGATATAACGGCATAATGCTGGCGCAACTGCTGAAAAGTGCTTTTACCTCTAATGGAATTTATTTTAATCATTTACAGCGCCATCAAGTAGCTTTGCAAGAAGAGCCTGAATTAGGCAAAGCTCTTTCTCATGTAATGAAAGCCTCTGAACCCATACAATTAGAACCGATCGTTGCTTATAAATTAAAAAGTATGGGTCTGATTAAATTGCAAGAAAATAAAGCAATGCCAAGTTGCCAGTTATATCGCCAATATTTTCAGCAGTATTTCCAGAATCAGCAAGAAGATTAATTATAATTTTTTCTACTTGTAGCTTTCTTTTAGGGAAATGATATGTAGGTGGGCATAAATAAATATAAAACCGAAAAGGGAATTTTTCTTCTGTTCCCTGTTCCCTCCCTCAACCATTTTGTAATTAATTTGACCTACCTACTTATATGGCATTTCCATTTGATTGTTCAGGACTCATTTAGGACTGCGATAGTACTGCCATACATTAGGTGTGAGGATAAGCTTTCTGTTGCCTGTGGCCTATTGCCTATTCCCTCTCGCAAGCATTTTCTAATTAATTTGACCGATTTACTCATGATTTCACCTCATTTATTCTCATTACTTTATTTTTCTAGCAATTACGAATGAGTAATGAGAGTATCTATAAGTTTTTTTATGAGTTTTGTATGAGGTTTATGAGCTTAAGCAATCTGTGAAAACAGTTATTATTACTAGTGAATGCGTTTGGACTAACATCTTATCGAACTGACGTAGTTTAAGTTGATAGCCACTTTGCACATAGGCTCTAGCCAATAAATCTACAGGCTTTTGTCTGCTAGTACTACACTATTAGCCAAATAGACAATCCCAATTGCTTTTTCTTGCTATTATCGAACAACTCGATCGCAGTGAAGCAAAAGTGAAAGTGTTAACAATATCGGTGGAGGTTAACTTTCCTTGGAACTCAATTACTACTAGGAACTATGTCTATCAAATCTTCTTTACAAAGCTTAGTTTCTCAAATTTCTGGTAAGGTTTCACTACGAAGTGTGCTTGTAGTTTCTTTCACGCTACAAATTTTTACAGCAGTTGGACTAATAGGCTGGTTTTCCTTTCGCAATGGTGAGAAAGCGGTTGCCAATCTGGGTAATCAGTTAAGTACGGAAATCGCTTTTGGAATTGAACGTCGCATCCAAACCTACTTAAAAACCGCCCATATATTTCATCGAGTTAACGAAATTGCTCTTGAGAACGGAGATTTAAACTTAGAAGAACCCTCAAAATTAAAAAGCTATTTGTGGAAACAAATTCAACTATTTGATTCGGTAACAGGCATTTATTTTGCTAGCGAACAGGGAAACTTTATTGAGTTTGAAAGACGGGGGAAAGAATTTATTCTCTGGCTCAGAGATCCCTCTACAGGTTTTGAGACTAAGCTTTATAAATTGGATAGTCGGGGTAAGAAAACTAAATTGATTGAGACCCGAGAATACGATCCGCGTCTTCGTCCCTGGTATAAAACAGCAAAGCTAGCCGGTAAACCAACCTGGGGCAAAATTTACAAGTTTGTTCACCCTCCAGAATTGGGGATTACTCCAACTATACCTATCTACACTGGAAAGACAAAACTCTGTGGAATTTTAGCTCTCGATCTGACATTGTCGCAAATTAGCGATTTTATGCGGACTCTGGAAATTAGTAGCTCTGGACATGCCTTTATTATGGAGCCCTCTGGGGAAATTGTCGCTAGTTCAGCCGCCGAACCACCCTTTATCGCCACTACACACAAAAGACTAATAGCCAGCAATAGCAGCGAACCTTTAATTCGAGCCACAGCCAAGTATTTGCGAGAAGAGTTAGGCGAAAGCTATCAAATTGAGGCTCGGCGACAATTCACTTTTTTGCTCGATGGTCAACGACAACTGGTACAATTAGTTCCGCTCAGGGATAGTTGGGGACTTGATTGGTCGATCGTGGTGGTAATTCCTGAAGCAGACTTCATGCAAGAGATTAATGCCAATACGCACACGACGATCTTACTATGTTGTATCTCTTTGCTAGTAGCAACTTTGATTGCCATACTCACCTATAAGTGGATTGTTCAACCTATCCTGAACCTGAAGGAATCAGCCACCAAACTTTCAGTTGGCGAGTGGGATAAAGAGTTACCTGTTGAGCGTTCCGATGAATTAGGTGATCTAGCTAAGTCTTTTAACATTATGGCCAAGCGGCTGCAAGAATCTTTTGAGGCGTTGAGAACAAAGAACTCTCAATTACAGCGCTTAGACCAACTCAAAGACGAATTCTTAGCCAATACCTCCCACGAACTGCGCACCCCTCTCAATGGCATCATTGGCATTGCTGAGTCGCTGATGGATGGAGTTACCGGACAACTCCCCCAAGCAACCCGCGCTAATCTGGCAGCGATCGCTGCTAGTGGTCGTCGTTTAGCCAACTTAGTTAATGACATTCTCGATTTTTCCCAACTAAAACACAAAGATATTCAACTTCAACTCCAACCAGTAGCAGTACGAGAAATCGCCGAAATCATCCTCACTCTCAGCCAACCTCTAAGCAGCAAAAAAGATTTGCAGCTAATTAATTCAATTCCTAGCAATCTACCGCCAGCTATGGCAGATGAAAATCGCCTGCAACAGATTCTTTACAACCTGGTAGGAAATGCGATCGAGTTCACTAACAAGGGGATCATAGAAATTTCGGCAGAATCAATCCTCGCACTTAAAAACCCAGAACTGGGAACTGACAATTCCCAGTCCCTAAACTCTACCAGTCACTCCCATTATTTAGCTATCTCGGTTCGGGATACGGGAATTGGTATCCCAGCAGATAAATTAGACAGAATCTTTGAATCTTTTGAACAAGTTGATGGTTCCAGCGCCAGATCCCACGGCGGGACTGGTTTAGGCTTAGCAATAACCAAAAAGCTAGTAGAGTTACACGCAGGGACGATCGCCGTCGAATCTACCCTAGGAGTGGGTTCGCGTTTCACCTTTACCCTGCCTATTGCTCGACAGATGCAACCAAACTTATTATCGATCACTGCTCCCCAGAATTATTGCTTTCATAATTCTCCCCACCTGGACAAGATAGCTACAGTTGTAGAAAAACCTGTGAGAAGTAACTACTGGCAAAGGGAGGCTTGGGCAATTCCTAATTGTAGATGTGGATACTCAATACCTTGGCAACTTCCAGTTCTCAGACATACTGCACTAGAGAAGGAATTGCCGATCAAGACTAATGGCAATCCCCACATTCTAGTTGTGGATGACGATCTAATTAATCGACAGGTAATTGTCAACTACCTTTGGTTACAAAATTATGCTGTTAGCGAAGCTTCCTCTGGTAGGGAAGCTTTAGCTTTATTAGAGGGGGATATCCAGCCAGATCTAATTCTACTAGACGTGATGATGCCAGGCATGACCGGATATGAGGTCATTGCCAAAATTCGCCGTTGCTGGCAACTCAACGAACTGCCGATCGTCCTGTTGACTGCCAAAAATCGCGTCTCGGATTTAGTGACAGGATTAGAGATGGGAGCTAATGATTATCTGACCAAGCCTCTGGTTAAAGAAGAACTACTGGCAAGGATTAGAACTCACCTAAATTTGCGCCAGGAAATTAAAGAGCGCATCTCGGCACAAGAGGCTTTGCGTCAAAACGAAAAGAAAATGCTGGGGTTCCTAGAAGCAGTGCCTGTAGGAATTATCGTTGTTGATGCTAAGGGCAAACTAGATTATCTCAATCACAAGGCACAGCAATTACTAGGTCAGGAAGTAATTCCGGAAGGCAACATAGCTCAAATCAGCGAGATTTATCAACTCTATCAGGCGCGAAGCGATCGGCTCTACCCTGCTGACAATTTGCCTGGGATACGAGCGTTAAGAGGCGAATGTACCACCATTAACGATTTAGAAATTCATCAAGGCAATAAGATTATCCCCATAGAGGCTTGGGGAACGCCAATCTTTGACGACGAAGGTAAGATTGTGTATGCTATAGTTGCCTTTCAAGATATTAGCGAACGCCAGCAAGCAGAGCAAGCGCGCCTTCAATTTACCCAAGAACTTGAAATCAAGAATATCGCTTTGCAACAGGCACGAGAAGCACTATCTTTCTACAACCGCACTCTAGAGTTAAAAGTTCAAGAACGCACCCAAGAACTTTCCCAAACTGTTGAAATCCTCCAAGCTACCCAAGAAAAACTGCTATTTGAAAACCAACTGCTGAGGAATATACGACCATCTTCTAACTTTGACTATCAAGTGGGCGGTAGTTTGCCGATGGACGCTCCTACCTATGTAGTGCGTTCTGCCGATCGGCAACTCTACCAAGCACTTAAGCGCGGAGAGTTTTGCTACGTTCTCAATTCCAGACAGGTGGGCAAATCCAGTTTAATGGTACGCATGATACATCTTCTCCAGGGAGAGGGATTTAGCTGCGCGGCTATTGATATGACTCGCATTGGCAGTGAAAATATTACCCCCCAGCAATGGTACAAGGGGCTGGCGGCAGAGTTATGGCAGAGTTTTGATTTAGTAGAAAAGGTTAATTTAAAAACTTGGTGGCAGGAACGTAAAGATTTATCGCCTTTGCAACGTTTGAGTGAATTTATAGAAAAAGTTATCTTAACTTACGTTAAAAGCAAACAGATTTTTATTTTTATTGACGAAATTGACAGTCTACTAGCTTTAAATTTTTCGGTTAATGACTTTTTTGCTCTGATTCGCTCGTTTTACAACCAACGCAGTCTCAATTCAGAATATCGGCGTTTAACCTTTGCTCTGTTTGGAGTCGCTACCCCCTCAGATTTGATGCGCGATCAAAAGCGAACTCCTTTTAATATTGGCAGAGCGATCGCCCTTTCCGGCTTTAAGGAACACGAAGCCCAACCGCTACTGCAAGGCTTACAAAACAAAGTAGTTAATTCTCAGATAGTACTTAAAGAAGTTTTATCTTGGACTGGCGGTCAGCCTTTTCTTACCCAAAAGCTTTGTAAGTTTATAGGTGAGTGTGGGTCGGATATTGCTGCTAATACAGAAGCAGAGTGGATTGAAAATTTAGTTCTCACTAAATTTATCCACAATTGGGAATCGATCGACGAGCCAGAACATTTTAAAACTATCAAAGATCGCCTTTGTCATCTCCAAGATAGCGAGAGAAAACCCCATCAATTACTAAAACTGTATCAACAAATTTTGCATCAAGGAGAAGTTATTGCCGTTGACAGTCTGCAGGAAAGAGAATTACTGTTATCAGGACTAGTAGTTAAAGAAAACGGCTACTTGCGAGTAAAGAATCGGATTTACCAGTCGATATTTAACCGCAGTTGGATTGAGCGGACATTGGCGGAGTTAAGTAGATAATTACTCAATACTGGTTGTTTAGGCTTAAAAGTTATATGGTGAGGCAAATTTAGAATTTAGAATTTAGAAAAATAATACTTAAGACTTGCGCCAAGTAAAGCGAAAAGTTGTTCCTTGACCGGGCTGAGATATAAGCTTAATTTTTCCACCTTGGCTTTCAACAATCTTTTTAACAATTGACAAACCAATACCTGTATTTTCCACCTTGTCCCGCGCTTCTAAAATTTGAAAAATAACAAATACTTTTTCATGATATTCCCTAGCAATGCCAGGACCGTCATCAGTAACGCTAAACTCGTAGAAATTGCCTTGGTCTTGAACACATATTTCTACTATCCCATCTGGGCGATGGTGATGTTTGATAGCGTTACTAATCAAATTAGAGAAGACTTGCTCTAGAGGTAATCGCTCAGTCATCAAAGTTGGCATCTGTCCGACTATTTTGATGGCAAATTCTGGTGGGGGAGCAAGTGAATCAATTACCTCAGCTAGCAACAAGTTTACATCTGCAGATTCTGGTTGGACACTAATCCTGCCGACGCGGGAATATTGCAGAAGCCCGTTAATTAAGTTCTCCATTCGATGGACTCGTCCTCGAAGAAGGTTCATTTGTTGTCTGGTATCTTCGTCGAGTTTGTCGTCTAAGTCTTCTTCTATCCATTCAGAGAGATTGGCGATCGCCCGTAGCGGTGCTTTGAGATCGTGAGAAGTAACGTAAGCAAACTGATCTAGTTCTTGATTACGTTTTTCAAGCTGGGCTGTAGTTCTCAACAGCATAGTATTGATTTGGGAAAGTTCATTAGCTCTTACTTGTAGTGCTGCTTCTGCTTGCTTGCGTTCGGTAATATCGTTAATTGTACCAGTCGTACCTAAAACTTTTCCTTCGGCATTATAGTTGAGCTGAATATTCATTTCTAGAGTACGAAAATCCTTGTTTTTAGTCAGCAAAGGAAATTCCAATTGAAAAGATTCTTGTTCGCCAGTAATCAGAGATTGGAATAGTCTGCGAGAGCGCATTCGCTCCTTATCGGTGTAGATGTAGTCTGTAAAGGGTTCGTTAAGACTTTCTAAGATAGTAAATCCTGTAATCTTAGTCCAGGCAGAATTGAGAAATTGCCAACAGCCAGTGGTATCTGTCTGGAAGATGACTTCCCGAACGCTGTTAACTACCGAGCGGTATTGTCGCATACTTTCGATTAAGGCTTTCTCAATCAGTTTGCGCTCGGTGATATTCTCAAAAGCGATCCCTACACAATTATCGGGTAGGGGAAAGGCTTTGATGTTAAAAATTTTCTCAGCTACCCGATCGTCACCATAAGGTACTTCATCAAATTCTATCGCCTTTTGAGAATGAACTACCTCTGCATAAGTTTCCAGTTCAGTTTGGTTGTTTTCTAACATTTTGGGAAAACATTCCCCGATTTTTTTGCCGATGTCCGTGTCTAAATGGACATCCAAAACTTTGCTGGAAGCTGGATTAGCTGCAACTAGTCTTAAACTGTAAATATCTTCTAGATCTTCTAAATGCCAGATACAAAAACCAATCTGAATGTTATTAACAATATCTTCATATAGCTTAGTCTTGGTCTTGGCTAGTTCTGCTTCTTGTCTTGCAGTTCGCTCTCGCAGGAGCAATTCATCTTTGAAACGGTTAGTTGTTTCTAGTTGACTGGTGCGTTGAATAACTCGCTTCTCCAGTTCCTCATTAAGTTGGACAACTTCCGCTTTAGCTTGTTGGCGTTGGGTAATATCCCGCACAGCTACAAATGCGCCTAGTTTCTTGCCATCTAGGGTAATAAGGGGAGCGCCACTGGTGAGCAGAGTGCGGGGCTTTCCCTGCTGGGGAATAACTATCATCTCTAGTTCGTGAAAACATTCTCCTTGTAATGCCCGATAAAGAGGAATTTGCTCCTTTTTCATCTTAGTTTTGCCATCGGGGAGATAAAGGTCGCACTTATCAGCCCAGTGGGAGACAGAAATTGGCTGACTTGACAGTCCGTGAAGCTCTTGACTGGAGCGATTAAACAAAGTTATTATTCCTTCAGCATCGCAAATAATAATGCCATCAAATAAATTGGCTAGGACTGTTTGCAGAAATTGCTGTTTTTGTTGCAGTTCGGTTTCAAGTTCTTCGAGTTTGCTAATACTGGTATAAGTTCCCAGCCATTCTAGGATCTGAGTGCCTTCAGCTTTAATCGGTTCAGCACGAGCGATGAAGTGATGATAAGTGCCGTCTTTTTGTCTCAGGCGAAATTTAGTATCTAATGGTAGTTGTTTTTCCCTGGCTATTTGCCAAGCCTGCAGGAAGCGATCCCGATCTTGCTGGTGAATTGCCTCAACAAACTCTAACCCTAGTGATTCAAGGACTGACAATCCTGTATAATCTTGCCACTGCTGATTGAGATAGACAATTTCTCCACTGAGATTACCACGCCAGACAATCTGAGTAATTGCTGCTAAAAAAGAACGAGGTTGAGACTCAAGAACATCTGAGTGCTGTTTGAGAGAATCAAATTCAAGCTGAATTTGTTGATTTTTTTTCCTGTCTTGACTGGGTTCAGAAATCTCGAAGTTAGAGTTTTGATTCATTGATTGCGCCTAGAGGAAACCCCAGAATTCTCTTGATCCTAAATACTGCTCGGTTAAGCTCAAAATTGATTCT